>CAYNTC010000263.1:0-3624 GCA_964399795.1 uncultured Pirellulales bacterium
GTGCGGCCTCGAGCATCGCCAGAGCCACCCGGTCCTTGATGCTGCCGCCCGGATTAAGAAATTCAGCCTTGGCAAATATCCGCTCGCCTTTTAGCTGCAATAACGGCGTGTTCCCGATGAGATCGAGAATATTGTCTGTGAGCATAAATCAGCCCCTTATTTTTTTCTATTTTTTTATTATTTGTAGTCGGATTATACTTGCCATAATGTGAGCAGTTTAGTAAAATTCTTTTTAGAAGCGTAGCCCAGAGGCCGAAAAATCCAGTAAAGGCGGTTTTTGGCAAAACTGGGGCGGTAAATTCATCTGAGCAACATTGTATTGACAAGGACGAACATTTATTTTAATAATATAGTATAAATGATTAGGCTTCTTTGAGATAATTTTTTATGGCACTTAAACAGGGCTGAGGTTATCTCGCTTTTCCTCTCCCTCCGCACCTCGGCCCTGTTTTATTTTTTTGCGCATAAAATGGGCGCCTTCATATTTTCCACTTCCTATTCTCCCTGGCAATGTTATAGGACGAAATTGAAGGACGATATATCCGCCAGCCTGAGAGCGAATATATCTTCATTCAAATGCGAGGTGTAAACTTGTACGATTTACCTATCACTATAATGCCCTACCGCTGCTTCAAAGCTGTATTCGCAAATGGCAAAAAAAGGCAGTGGCCGAATTTTCCAAAATAGTTTTTTAGCCAACCAATCGCAGTAGAGACACAAAATACGGGCAGGGATTCACACTATCCTATACCTATCTATGGTTGAAATTTGGCCGTGCCTTCGGCACGGCTGCTGGGCCCTGGGCCCTGAAACCTGAAACCTGTTACGTCACCTCGTTCAGTACTCGTTGTTCAAGAATTTGATTAATTCATCGGGGATATAATCATTGGCAAAGGCAAGAATATCGTTTACCATAGGCTTTTCCAAATCGTCTTTGGCTTGTTGATTGTTGATATCTACGTTCACGATTATGCCGAACTTCATGTCTTCAACCGGTAGATTGGCTGCCTTGCCGGCAGGTTTCAAGTAAGTCGGCCTAATTTCGATATTGACGTTCTTGCCTTCGGTTGGTACCTCGAGGATAATGCGAAGATTCCTTATCTTTTCCTTCCATAATTCATTTCTCAGGTTGCTGGCTATTATGTCGAGCGAGTTAAACTGGCCGGTGTCAAAAACTAATTCATTGACCACACCGATGCGTGGTACCATTCTATCTGCAAATCTTGTCCGAAGTTCGTCCAGGGCTTTGCGGAAGATTTTATTCTTGTCGGGGATTTCGATATCGTTTGGCTGGGCGATGAACAATCGCTCCGGAAAAGTAAAAACTGGCCCGCGAGCAGTCAGAACGAATGTTGGGAATTGAGCACGTTTGCCGTCGGCAAGGATGAATGTGCCCTGAATTTGTAGCTGTTTTGGGCCGGATAAAAGCGTCTCGAAGACTACGGGAAATTCCTCGATGAGCCAGTTTCCGTAGTCTTGCAGTTTTGTCTTTTCCTGGTCTGGCAGAATAGCCGGGCGCACGTCCACACCGTATTTGACGATATGCTGAGAGATGTGTTCTGTATTGAACAAGTAGTTCATAATGCTATCCAAAGTTAATTTCCTGCATACAGTTTATAACCTGGCCGAAGGCAAGTCAAAGAAAAGCTGACCATTATCTGCTCAGGAAACTGCTGCCTGGTCAAAAAGACCGTTAGTATTATAATCATAACCAAGGGCACTATTCGATAGATGAAAACACATATATTGACAGAAACAATATTACACCATACCATCCTTAGCATATTCCGAATTTGCATAGCTTTTTTTGGGAGAAGCTCTATGTCAAAACCGGAAACTACCTTGAATGTGCCCTGCTACGTTATTTACTGCGACGAAAGCTGCTATGAGCTAACGCCAGGTCATCGCTTCATGTCAATTGGAGGTCTCAAAGTTCCTCGTACTAAAAAAGCAGAGTTATCGCGCCAATTACGAACTCTAATGCGAAGCTGTGGTCTAAATTCTGAGCTGAAATGGACCAAGGTAAGTAGGCAACGACTCATAGACTATAAAAAGGTAGCTCGTTTTTTCTTCGAGAGAAAAGAAATCAGTTACAGAGCTATTATCGTTGAACAAGCAAGGATAAGATTTGAAGAATACCACGGCCGAGACCGCGAGCTGGCATTTTATAAATTCTACTATGAGATGCTAGAGAAGTGGTTAGAGCCAGGCAATGAGTATTTGATACTATTGGACTATAAGAACAACCGTGGAACGGATCGTTATACAACACTCAAAACCTACCTTGAGCGTTATCTTCGTGGGAGTGCTTGGATAAGAGACCTGACTATCATCAATTCCAAAGAGACTCCACTTGCTCAACTTTGCGATGTTCTAACTGGCGCTGTAGCTGCAGCCTGTAATGGCCCCAGACCGCATAGTCCCAAAGAAGCTATGGTGGATTACATCGCGTCTCAAGCAGGCTTAACAAATCTGTGCCGGTCAACACCACTAAGTGAAGATAAGTTCAATATCTTTAGACCATATCTGAGGTAACGTGTGGATCCAAGCCTTTCTTCCTTGTTGCTTGATTTGAGCGGCTTATCAAATGAGGAAGCTGAGAAGCTCACCTTCCAAGAGTATATTAGGCTTTACACGGATCGCAAAACTCACACGGGTATGATGGGTGAGCGACAAACACATGACGGTGAGCCAGTGGTTTTCTACGAGGATCGCTTCCGCCATGCATTCTTTACGACCTATAATAGAATCACAAGACCATACGCAAAAGACAGGTTCGACAGAGTGCGAGCAAGCAGAGTCCGGTGGATAGGCGCGGTAGTTCGGGGCAATATACCGGGCACCGCTTGCTGGTACGTATGCGATTCGCCTGCGAGTTTGGTGAAGAGACTGTATGTTGTTTGGGATGAGTATTATCTGGTTTGGCTTAATGCTCGCAAACAGGGCGGCTGGAAGTTTTCCTCAGCATATGTAGCAGACCAGCGGTATACCAGACAGAAAACGAGGTGTGGCAAATGCTTCTGGCGCAAAAAATAACCCCGTGATTAGCCGGCTCACGGGATCAGAGGCCTTATCCTAAGCCATGAGGCTAGGATTGAACTGCTTCACTAAGAAGCATCAATTATATTATACGCATATCGTGTTAAATCGGCAATAAATTCTTGGTATTTTCACAAAAAAGTCCCGGTATTTCAGAGATAAACCTCCCTTACAAACGTGCAGTCTTCCGTAAGCCCTTTCTTTTGCAGCAGTTGCGCAATTCACACCTCTAATGAGCCTTAAGCCGTTCGCGTCCTATTTTTCTTAGGGTGTTCAATACGGTCTTGCCATCATTTTCAAGTTTCTACTGTAGTTTACGAAGAAGTAGCGCAAAGCGTCGATGGGGTGGTCGTAAAGGCCGTCTTTTAAGGGCAGTTCGGCGTAGCCGGAATGGGCAGAATCCGGGTAATGATAGCACTGAAGGGCCTCAATAAGACGCGGACAACGCGGCGAAACGATAAGGTGGCTCTTTCCGTCGCCGGAACGAATCGCCCGGCGAATAAGCTCAACGCCCTGCAAAATGCCGCTACGGCGGAAACGTGTTGCAATTCCATATGAACGTAACTCACGAACGATACTAGTACC
>CAYNTC010000264.1:0-3593 GCA_964399795.1 uncultured Pirellulales bacterium
TTGATATGAAAGGAGAAAATAATGAAAGTCAGAGAGTTGAAAAAGTTGATTGAGGAAGCTACAGAAAAGGATTTGGACAAGGATATAGTTCTTAGTTGTTCGGATATTGAATCAGAAAACAAACGAAGGTATGAAAGAGCAACAAACTCGGCAGGATGGACACTTGATGAACTTTATCTTTTTTCTGATTAGCCTTACTCGGTAGTCAAAGCCCGGTTCAACTCCGGGCAAGATTTTATGAAAGCGAAACCAAAACAACTGAGTAAAGAAGCATGGGATCGAATTAGTGCTGCATTGCAAGCTCCTACAGGAATGGAAGGTTCCTATGAGCGTGCTAAGAAGGCAGCTGAGAGATTAAGAAAGTGAGGTAACAAAATGTTAAAGCTAAACTGGTTTGAGTTAGGGTTTGCAGTTATGCTGGCCGGTTGGATGATTATTGAGATAGTTAAGTCTGCTTGATCTCCTATGTCCAAGGATGGGCAGCAATTATAACTATATTGAAATAGGAAGATGAAAATGAAAAAAACAACCATCGATCTTCATAGTGAAATACTCGCAGAGACCTACGAGGACATGCAGGGGCTAATCACTAAGACTGTTTGGGACTTCTGGAAAGTCTACGGTGGCGATGTTGAGGATTTAATGGCTCAGGCCAACTTGATCTTCATTGAGGCAGTTGATACTTACAACCCAAGCAAATCCAAACTAACGACCTGGCTTATGTTCATAATCAGAAAAAGATTGCTTACCTACATAAAAGATGAATGCAAACAAGCGCACGTTCAAATCAATAAATATATCATTGATACATACCCTGCACACCACAAGGATTTCTCTGTAATGGAGATGCTCGACGAGATGAAGCAGGACGCACATGTCGTGCTTCAGCTGTTCCTCGAAACGCCACAGGAGATTATGGTAGACATGCTAAATGATGGCAAGAGAATAGACCAGGCACCGGCCTGCATGAGAAGGCGGCTGAAAAATAGGCTTCGGCAGATGGGCTGGCGTACTAAAAGAATCAAAAAGGCATTCAAAGAGATCAAACAAATTACCAGTTATTAGAAAGGGCAAAATATGGAACTTAAAAAATCTGAAACGATTGTTATTTTTGAAGACGATTCTGGTGCTCACGATATAAATCGTTTTCAAGGAGTCTATGTAGTTCAAAAGGATTTTGATGTCACGGAACTATCGGCAGAATTTCGTAAATCACATTGCATAGACAGTCCTGATGGGAGATTATTCAACCTCTTTTATAGATATTTGATAGAAGGGGATTTCATAAAGAGAATCTCATATATTAAATGGAGTCCCTGGCATCAGCAAAGAAAAGGCGGTTTGCGATTAGAACTACTAAAGTCTGAAGGGGGAATAGAGAATGTTTCATTATGGAACGCAATAACTAAATTTGATAAAGAGGGTTTCATAATATAAGTGTTAATTATTGAGGAAATCGAGAACATAACTAACTATTAGAAAGGATAAGAAATGAAACTCCAGATTAGGCATACTTGTATGAGGCAGACTTGCGTAAGGCAAACTTGTGCGAGGCAGACTTGTATGGAACAAACTTGTATGAGGTAAAAATTAAAGCAAGCCAAGAAAGACAAATACTTCAAGCATTGCATATTCAGATAGAATATGATGACTAAACCAGAAAAAAGAGACTACCAAGAGAAGGCTGTTAGGAAAATTGAACATTTTCGCGGGCGTGCCCTGCTTGCCTACGAGATGCGGATGGGCAAGACCTTCATAGCTCTGCAATGGCTGAAAAGGAATTCCGAGGCATACCCTGCCATCATAGTCTGCCCCGAGATCGGAAAGCTGCACTGGAAGGAAAAGGCAGAAAGATATTTCGGGATAAGAAGCGTTGTATTGAACGGGACATCACCCCCACAGAGGAATTTCATACACACAGACAAGAACAAACTGTATATACTCAACTGGGAGATTTTGCAATACTGGGTTAAATTTCTCCAGCAGGCAGGCGTAAAGACTACAATCCTCGATGAGGTCCACTACATCAAGGAACGCAAAACGCAGTGCTATAAAGCAACCAAAAAACTCGCGAAGGGACTGCCTTATTTACTCGCGTTAGGGGGGACTCCGCTCAAGAGCAGACCTATCGAGCTTTTTAACATTCTGAATCTGCTCAGACCCGATAGGTTCCCATCATTTATGAAATATGCTTTCCGTTATTGCAAGCCTGAGCACAAACCGTGGGGCTGGGAGTTCAAGGGAGCAGAGCATCTTGACGAGTTGCACGAGAATCTGAACGCCTGGTGTATGATTAGGATGTTGCGGAAGGACGCGATGGGGGATCTGCCGAAAGACAGACGAATTGTACCAATAAAAATATCGAACAGGAATGAATACTCCGAGGCCGAACATTCTTTCATAAGATGGCTTGGCAAACGCTCAGTGACACGTGCGAACCGGGCAAAGAAAGCCGAACGTCTCGTACAGATGGGATATCTAAAGCGTCTGGCGGTATCACTAAAAATGAAGAATGCCCTAAAATGGATAGATGACTGGCTGAAGAGGGAGCACGGCAAGCTCGTCATTTTCGCCATACACAAGGAGATTATTCGACAACTCCACAGTAGGTACGAGGGTCAATGCGTTGTAATCGACGGGACTGTCAGAGGCAAGAAACGCCACCTTGCTGTAAAGCTCTTTCAGACAAATAAAAAATATCGTTTGTGTATTGGACAAACAAAGGCTGCTGGTACAGTTATTGAACTATCGAAGGCAAAAGCAGCAGTCGCAATCGAATTTGATTGGACTCCAGGCGATCTTACACAGTGCGAAGACAGGATATTTGACCCTGATGATAACAGTTCTTTGCTTATATATTATCTCGTAGCAGAGAACACTATCGAGCATCACCTCTGTGAGATACTGCAGTCGAAGCAGGATGTGGTTTCAGAGACTCTTGACGGGAGCAGAAAGAAGAACCGGCTGAGTATATTTGATGAGTTACAGAAGAAGCTTTTGTTAAAAGGTACGTGATATGAGTGAAGAATATGAGCAACATATATGTTCGTCCTGCGGAGATTTTTTCCTATCCAATACTGTTTGTAGTATTTGCAATGAGGTCTTGGCAGATAAGTGTCTGTGTTGCCATAGAGAGCTAAAACACGAAATAATCGAGATCCAAAATCTTCACATAGTAAGCAGTCCCGATTCAGGATTAGATAGCATTGAAAACGATCCAGATGCGTATTCACCCTCCTGGAAAGCTGGAAACAATTTATGAAATTCAAAGACATATTATCTGAATACAATATCCCAATTGCACCCGCTGGGCATCACCACGCACGCGAGGGCTGGATACAGATTGACTGCCCCTACTGCGGTAGGGACTCCCATAAATGGCACATGGGCTATTCGATAGCGGGGAACTACGTCAACTGTTGGCGTTGTGGAAGTCACAGGCTCATAGACACCCTAATGGAAATCACAGGACTGTCCTACAATCAAGCCAAAAAGCTGCTGAGGTCACTTGACCATGAGCATATTGAAGAAAAGCAGAAACCCCTCGGCAGGCTCGTCATGCCAACAGGCATACAAAAACTTCATCAAGCGCA
>CAYNTC010000265.1:0-3582 GCA_964399795.1 uncultured Pirellulales bacterium
ACACTTTGATCCGTCTCAGCATGAGGCTGTGATGCAAAGGTCTGAGCCAGATAAGCAGGACAACATTGTTCTGGAAGAGTTCCAGAAAGGTTACAAACTCAATGATCGGGTGATTCGGCCAACAAAAGTCGTGGTCAACAAATTAGCATCTGAAGAACCGCCCGAAGAAAAACAAGAGGAGACAACTGAGCAGACAACGGATAAATTCGAGACGGTCGACGAATATGAGACCACTGATACGGAGTAATTTTAATGCCAACATACAGTTACATATGCCAAGATTGCGGATATGAGTTTGAGCAGTTTCAGAGCATAAACGCAAGACCTTTACGAAAGTGCCCAAGATGCGGCAAAAGGGGTCTTAAAAGACTAATCGGTGCCGGAGCTGGAATAATATTTCGAGGTTCCGGCTTTTATCAGACGGATTATAGAAGCGAAAGTTACAAAAAGGCAGCTGAGAAAGATAAAGGTGAATCGAGCAAAGAATCTCCCAAGAAAGAAGCCAAGTCTGAGACGACAGGTAAAAATCAGAAAGACAATACAGGCGAAAAAAAGAAATCTGCGTAAGCAGCTTGGAAAACAGCACTTAAACCTCCAATAAAACCCCAACGAGAAAATTTCAAAGAATGTTGCTTGACATATAGTTCTATATAGTACTATTTTATATAAAACTAACCTGTTGAGGAAAGGATAGGCAAATGAACGCAAAGAAAACGCCAACCTTTTGGTACACATTTGTAGTTTTGGTCTTCGCGGTATTGGCCTAAGGCGTAATTGCTGAGACGATATATGTGGATAGTGACAGAGGTGATGATGCAAATTCAGGATCGCAGGATAAGCCGATAAAGACGATAGTTCGGGCAGCAACTATTGTCAACGATAGCAACGAGCCAGGTCCGACGACAATCAAAATCGCACCAGGAGCTTATTGTATTACCGATACTGTTGTATTTGAGAACTCACGGCAATACTCAAAAAACCGGCGGCTCGTAATAGAAGCGACGGTTCTTCCTGACGAGAAGGATTGGACACCGGCAACGATGCCCGTGGTGCTTTCAACTGTCAAAGGTGATGGGCCGGACACGGAAAAGCACGCTATTGCAATTAAGATAGAGGTAAATCACGTGACTGTACGTGGGATTAAGTTTCTTGGTAATCCACGGCCGAGAACATGGGGTTATTCGGTCTTCAGAGCGGATAAGGGACTCGAAGACCTAATTGTAACGCAATGTATGTTTGTTGGAGATGAGCAGGCACTGCCGTACAACTGTCCGATATGTGCAAATGGACAAGGTCTCGTAGTAGATCATTGTGTTTTCTATAAGTGCGATATACCTGCCATATTCTGGGATGCCGAAGGTGGTGTGAGCAAGGGAAACGCAATGCGGTATTGTATTGTCGATTGTGCTGATATCGCTGCGGTGTGGACATGCCAGACAGCAGAGGATTTCGAGTTTCATCATAACATCGTGACACGAGGGCAGTATTTCTGGATGTGTGCACCTTATAACCGGGAGAAATATCGCATCATTGACTGCGTGGTGATAGACAACAAGTACAATTCGGGCTATGGGACAGCAGCTAAAATATACGGACAGACCGGACCGGAGGTAACCTTTGAGGAGAAAAACGTGATCAAAGAAGGAACCATAAAGCTCGAGAAAGCTCTGGTAACTCCAGAGGTTCTCAGTGTAGTTCGGCCGCGAGGATATCTGCACGTCGTGCCAGATACACTGGGAAGTGACCTCGGTGCAGGCTTATTTACAAAATAAAGCGATTATATTGACCTGAAAAAAAGCTTTGGAAGGGAAAAACAAATGGAAGAAAAAGAACTGAAACAAGAATGTTTGAAGTTAATGGAAACAGCTGATGTGATATACCTTAGCACAAACGGTAGCGATGGTTATCCTCACACAAGAGTGATGTCCAATCTGAGGAACAAGAATGAGAATCCCGCTGCAGCGAAGATACTGGCGCAACATAAAGAAGATTTTGTAATCCACTTCGCAACCGGTCATTCATCCACAAAGATGCAGCAGATTCGGGCCAATCCAAAAGTGTCAGCTTATCTGTGCAATCCAGGTGAGTTTCATACCATTATGCTTAGCGGCGAAATAGAAGAAGTCACGGATCAGGAATTCAAAAAACAACTCTGGCAGGATGGCTGGGAAATGCACTGGCCGGGCGGAGCTGATGATCCTGAATTTACAGCACTTAAACTATCGCCTGCTTTTGCAAAGGGATGGCTCAAAGAAGCACCTTTTGAATTCAAGCTTTAGTATAAAACTAAAAGTGAAAAGCTGAAACAATCTGAAACGACTTTTTATGGAAGGAGAAGATTATGAACCGCGTCTTCAAAGCAACTCTCATCTTGGTATGTGTGTCAGTTGTATGGGCAGTGCAGTCCGAAGGGCTGCTTTCGAAGAATGACAAAAGTGATACAGCTACAGATCAAAATACAACTATTGAAAAGGCTATTCTAAAGGTGCACTCGGATATGATGAAGGCTGGGGAAAACCAGGATGCAAATGCCCTTTTTAGTCATGTACTTGACCAGTGTAAGGGTGTTATCGTCCAGAACGGTAGAATTATGATGACACGTCAAGAGGCATTGGATGCAACCAGGCAAGGCCTCCAGGGACTCAAGGACATATCCTACAAATATAAACAGAAACACATTACTGTAATTTCTCCAACCGTGGCCCTTTGGGTCGCAGATGGAACAACCTCAGCTACAATTATTGATGATGGGCGTGAGATAAATGTACCTTTTGCAGAGACTATCATTTTTGTTTTAAGGGATGGGCAATGGAAAGTTCTACATGCACATCGTTCCATTCCCAACAACGGGTGACCATAATATTAGACGTCGACATAACTATAAAAATGATGCGATGGTCGAAGACTAAATCCAGACTAGCTTGATAGTCGCTCAGAAATATCGATTTGATCCGGTATCTTATGGCTAAAACAATGAAACAACAGCGACAGGCAGGTTTCCTGATGGCCAAGATACGCCAGGTTGGAGAGAGAATCTTCGACCGTAAGTTAAAAGAATACGGCGTCGAGATCAATCCTGCCCAGGGACGGATTATGTTTGCCCTCTGGCAAAAAGATGATATATCAATCCAGGAACTTGCGAAGAAGACACAACTGGGCAAATCAACGCTGACCAGCATGCTCGATAGATTGGAAATTATGGGCTATGTCAGACGGCAACGCTGTAAAAAAGACAGACGGAAGATACTCATCGCGCGAACCAAGAAGGATAGGGCATTGGAAAAGGAGTATGTTAAGTTATCCGAGCAAATGACGGAGATATGGTACAGAGGATTCTCAGCGGAAAAGATTAATGGGTTTGAAGCGTGCCTGCAACGGATACTGAATAATCTGGTGGGTTATGAAAACAGGGATGCATAAGGCCAATCATCAGATAAGATTCTCCAGCAGGAAAGTCCTGTCTGCAATCGGCGTTGCACTTGGCATTGCCGCCATATCTTTTACCGTCCTCGCGATTCTGCCTCCATCCGAGCAGCCTTTCTACAAGACCTCCCTTAGAAGCATCCTGACAGGACTTGGCTT
>CAYNTC010000266.1:0-3563 GCA_964399795.1 uncultured Pirellulales bacterium
TTTTATCGGGGTGTAGCTCAGTTTGGCTAGAGCGCCTGCTTTGGGAGCAGGAGGTCGCTGGTTCGAATCCAGTCACCCCGATTTTGACTGATTAAGCTCGGTAAAAAGTAGAGGGCTATAAAGTCTGAATTAATCCTGCTCGCTGTCGACGGAGATGTAGCCGCGCTGACCTTCACTTATATGATCCCCCGCTTTGCGACCCTTCTGCACAACAGGCTCACCATAGACAGTATCGGACGCGTCATCCCGGTCGGCATCTTCATAGACTGCGTCAGCATCCCGCTCCATCTGCTCACGAAGTCGCTCGTACTCTTCAAGTGTCATTATCACTTCGCGTGCCTGGCTGCCCTTGTATTCACCGAGTATACCGGCGCCGGCCATCATCTCGATCATCCGCGAAGCACGGGCATAACCCACGTTGAGCCTGCGCTGAAGCAGCGAGACGCTTCCACGGTGTGTCTCAAGCACAACACGAACGGCATCGTCGAAAAGCTCATCTTTTTGCATCTCCGAGGTGTCAACCTTTTTCAATTGAGTTAACTCAGGATGGAACTGGGGCTCGGCGATTTCTTTGAGATGCTTTACAATCCGTTTTATCTCGCTCTCATCAACAAAGGTGCCTTGGGCTCGTATCAAATCGCTCGTTCCAGGCTTTAGAAACAGCATGTCACCCTCGCCAAGCAACGTCTCGGCGCCATTCTGATCCAGAATGATTCGACTATCGGTCTTCGCCGCGACACGGAAGCCGATCCTGGTAGGCATATTGGACTTGATAAGTCCGGTGACGACGGTCGCCTGCGGCCGTTGGGTTGCCAAAACAATATGAATACCGACCGCTCGGCTTTTCTGCGCGAGGCGAACAATATAGGCTTCTATCTCTTTGGGCGCGGTCATCATCAAATCAGCAAGCTCATCAATCACGATCACAATATATTGCAGCTTCTTAGGTATCTTAGCTTCTTCCCCCGGCGTACTCGGATCGAATCGCTTTATAATTTCCTCTGCCCCGAGTCTATTAAATTCGGCAACGTTCTTGACTCTGGCCTCAGCCAAGATGGCGTAGCGCTCATCCATTTTGACGGTAGCCCATTCAAGTATCTGCACGGCTGTCTGTGTTTCCGTGACGATCGGGCACATCAGGTGCGGGATGGTATTGAAGGCTGTCATCTCGACCATTTTAGGGTCGATGAGAATTAACTTGACCTCATCGGGCCGTTTGGTGAGCAATATACCGGTGATGATGCTGTTTATACAGACGCTTTTGCCTGAGCCTGTGGTACCGGCGATGAGCAGGTGCGGCATTGTTGTAAGGTCTGACACAAGAGCTTCACCCGACGAATCCTTTCCCAGAAAAAGTGGAATCTGCATTCGCTCAGGCTTACTGCCGGCCAGCTCCATCATGCTTTTTATGCGTACCCTTTCCTTCTCACTATTGGGTACCTCAATGCCGATAGTGTGCTTACCGGGCAAAGGAGCTACGACACGAACAGCCCCAACGCCCAGCGCACGCGCTATATCGTTGGCCAGCGTCGCTATTTGACTTACCTTGACGCCGGCTGCGAGCTCCAGTTCAAACATTGTCACGACCGGGCCGGTCTCAGCAGCAACGACATGTGCGCTTATATTGAACTCCGCTAACAATTTTTCCAGAGCGATAGCTTTGCCCTTAACGACCTTTTCCTGTATAGCAGCGAAGCCATATTCAGGCTCAGCTAAGAGTTCCAACGGTGGTAAAGTGTAATCATCGTAGGATGGTTGCATAAAAGTTTGCTTGTCAGGTCTGGCTGGCTGCTGCTTGACTATCGTCGTATCCGGTCGCTTTGATGCCACAGCATCCAATCTCCTGTCCGCTTCAGTAGTGCCTGCTGCAACCCCGACAGCTCTGACGCGAGTCGATTGAGCGTTAACTGCTCTTGCTTTTTGTTTGGCACTTAGTTTTTGCCAGATTTTGCTGAGTGCTTCGGACCGATGCTTCGCAGCCGAGAATGCAGGTGCTGTCAAGCCGACTATTTGCCTGACTCCAATTGTAAGAACACCCAGTACAACTAAAATAAGACTATCAGCTAAGAGAACAAGCCCAACTATCCAGGTGGCTACAATAAGGATTAAGGTACCTAGCGCGGCAAAGTTATTGCGCAGAAAAGTTGTCGCAGCGACGCCGAGTACGCCGCCGGAGCCCATCGGAAAAACATAAATGTGGTAAGGCCAAATGCAATAGAAGCTGGCCGATGCTGCGATGGTGACGAGCAACAGGCCGATCGAGCGAAAAAGTAGCTGGCCTATTGGCCGATTAGCCAATCTAAAAAACAGAAAGCAAATTGCAGAACTTAATATTACAAAGACACCAGGTCCAATAAAGTACATCAGGTAATAGGCACAGAAGGCCCCAACCGACCCACACCAATTAGCAGAAGGCTTATTGTGCGGATAGGCGAATTTACTTGGCCAATCCCTGATGTCAAAACTAAGACAACTGCACAATAAAACCAAACAGACAAGAATACCAAAACAATAAAGAGCCTTTCTGGCTCCGTCATTGCTGAGAGAATCTTTGGTATTATTGTTACGTATTTTCTTTTTTCTTTTCACGACGTTTTATCCTGCGTCCTATAAAAATATAACTCCAAAGGGCAATTCATCCTTACGTCCGGTGCAGGACATAATCTATATCGGCAAGCGGGCGATCTGTTCTGCACAATTGCGGAACATAGCTTTGGTTGTCCGGTAGATTGAGTGTGAAATCAGGTTTCTACGAATCCTACATTCAGAAAAGCAACAAGAGCAACTGGCAGATACATCTCAGTTGCCATTTTTGTTTTCAATGGACTCTGACGCTTTGAGATTGCCAATCGTTCCTAAAGGCCCCCCTAATGTTGAGCGCCATCAAGTGCGCATGATCAATGGATTAATGTGCCGTTCGTAGATATTTTCCGTCACATTATGTGCGATTACGTCCTCAAATTTTTCCACCGCTTTAAGAAAACGAGCACCCATTTCAGCGGCGATTTTGTATGCAATGTGCAAGAGCTGGCGAAAATTCGGATTGTAATCCTTACACGATTGGTCGTGATGTAGAGCTGCAACAAAAGCCTTTCCATTCCAGCTATCTACCTGCTCAGGATTTGGCAGTTGCTCAATATCAATATCAATAACCGTTGCATAAGGACCACAAAGCTCATCAATCCGTGAAAAAGCTTGAGCATAAATTGCCTTTGCGATAGCAAGGCCATCTCCGCCTGCCTCAGCCAGGCTGGCCAATTCCTCCAGCCAGGTTGTACCAGATGTTTTGATATGTAAGCCTGCATTGAATTTCTTTAGAACCCGATTGATGGGCTTGTAAAGTGAAAACTTGTCGCTGCCGGAATGCACGCTTAGCTTGAGATTTTCCGGCAGCCCAAGTTCTTTAACCGCAAACTTAATCACTACAATATCTTGTCGAAACTCTTTTTCAAACTTAGTAACATCACCGACATAATCAACGCCTTTATTAAACCGGCCTGTAAATCTCGGCGCGATTGTTTGAGCTGGTATACCTTCGTCCGCAATAGCGGCCAAAATAAAAA
>CAYNTC010000267.1:0-3545 GCA_964399795.1 uncultured Pirellulales bacterium
CACCAACATCCACGTGCGGCGTATACGTTGGTTTGTTCTTACCCATAAGTATCGGTGCAATCTTAGCCGCCATCCGCCCTAAAATCGCACCGTCAGCGTCCACCAGCACCCACTTCTTTTCAACTTCGCCTTTTTTCGCTAAAAAGCTCTTCATAGAATGCCTCTAACAACCTACGCGAAAACGAGGATTTTAGCCGAATAGCAGGATTTGTCAAATAATTTTAATGATGAATTCGATAATTCAAGGTAAAAACATACCCGCCAACTGCTTATTTCTGCGCAAATTCGCCGCACCAAGCAGTTAAACTGACTTTCGGCCATTGGATGTCAGCCCAGATGTCTTTGCCTTCTATTTGCATTTTGGGTCGAGGGCTTGGCCGGGGTGCGTATCTTCGACATTCGCCGGTGTTTTCATCTTCACTTTTACCTACAAAATATTTACATTCTACACACTTTTCACTCGTGCTTCGCAGAGTATCATCAGAATTCATATACTACCTCATTTTGATCAAGAGACGTTTCAATTTCCCCCGTTGCGAGCAACGGGGCTAATCATTGCTGGTTTTTTATGATTTTGTATGTATGCAATTTTTCTGGCCAATTCATCCTGAGTAAAGCAAAATCTTTTATCAAAACCCTTTGTCCATATTCTTCCTGTCCGGCCGTAATATCGCAAGGCACGTGTGGCCACACTTTTGTACATGCTTACGATACGTTCTATCGATTTATCACTTGGCCGGGCGGCTAAGTGGATATGATTGGTGCAAATTGCCAACGCTTCGATTTTATGATTAATACGTTTAGCCTCGTTTAATATCGCCGCTTCTACTACTGTCTTTTCTCGTTTTGTTAATTTGATGGTTGGCCCTTTCTGCAAATTCTTGCATAATTCAAGAATTCTCTCATCACCCTGAAGGATTTCTCCGTCTTTTACAAAACCGCGTTTGTCACCCTGCAACCAACTGCCGTAAGTCGTCCAGGTGAGCATATATCCAACCAACTTCGCCATATTTGAAAAATAATATCCCCAATTCGTTTAGCCCAGCCGCTCGCGGCTGGGGCTTAATTCGTACTGCCGCTAGCGGCATGGGATTGATTCTTTACTGCCGCTTGTGGCAATTACCTAACGCAGGAACACAGACCAGTCAACTTGTTCTGCTCGTTTATTGATTATCTCTATCGGCGTATCCTGTCCAAAAATAGAACTGAATCTTACCTTTAGTTCACAGGCATTTGGATCTATCAGAATAATCTTCTTTGGTGGATTCCCCTTTTCAGACCGCTCGAGCATAACTCCGGAAAAATGCAGGCGAGCCATACTATCAAATGGCGAGAGTGAGAACCCGATGATGTAAATCTCATCCGCTTGGTACAAGGCCCGCCCAGCATTATGCCAGACTTTGCCACTTCCAGGTAACTTGCTTATGGGCTTGTAGCTTCCTAACCCCGCAATGCCGATTACATACTGCTTGGATTCGTGCTGTAGCATACGGTTTTCAATGCGATTCGGCAAACTGCTATCAGGTACTTTGATAAGCTCGTACTTCCATTCAATTTCATCTGGTGAAGGTGCTTTGTGTTTAGTCACATTGAGGTCTTCCTTACGAAACAACAGTTGATAGTCAAAATTCTCACACTGATTACGAGGGACTATAAACCAATTTATCGAACCGTGCATCTTCAATATTTTCACCCCACTGCCATTCTCTTGAGGAAGCCCATATTGCCAAACCTTGTTCTGATTGGTTAGAGATTTCTCAAGCAAAGTATCATAATTGAAGGTCAAAACGGCATCGTTCTCCCAGAGTTGCTGTGAAAAATTAGCGATGTGCTGTAAATTCTTGCTGGCTTTTTTCTGATTTTTCCAGATAACATCTCTAAGGTCCTCTTCCATTTGTCTTAGCCAAGCATCAATGTTTTCTGCTACTTGCCAGGGCACATCGCCAGCTGTACGCCCAAGAGAGCAACGCTGCTGTTCCATCCGCCATAATTCGGCGTCGAACCATGCAAGATCGAATATCTGCTCAATATTGAGAAGAGAAGAAATACCTACCCGATTAGATTCTATCCAATTAGCTCTCTCTTTGAGCCATGCAAACCATGTAATCGCATCCTTTTGTTTGTACTCCTTGAATTTCTCAAGCAGATAATCTGTTAAATCTGTGGCTAAAGGCATACCGGCTTGCTTGGAAAATCCTGCTCCGAGGATGAATGCGCGTCTTGTACCCATATTGCCCCTCCGCATCCCCCAATAATCAATAGTCAATCATCAATAATCAATTACTAAGAGCATCCCATGGAATTGCCGCAGTTGTAGCATCTATAGCAGGTACCGTTACGAACTGTAATCGAGCCACAAATATCACAAGCCGGCGCATCATCGCCAAAATGCTCAAACTGCGAATTGAATTGCTGGATGGCCATAATATCAGTCTGCATTAATCCATCTGCATCCGTAACCGGAACGCCCGCCAATGATCCGATTCTATTTCTTAGGTGAGTAAAACGCTCCGCCGCCACAGCAGCAAGCCCCTGGCTCTGCCTGCCATCCGATACAACTGGCTGCTCACGAACAGAGACACGGTCTTTAGATTTAGCCTCTGCGATTTTCTTAGCCAGGTCTCTGGTCTTTTCCACGAGCTCCTTTGCGGTCGTTACATTCTTACCATCGCCGGTGCTTGGTGATGCCGCTCTATGGGGCAGGTTCTGATCCGCATAGCCGGGTATAAATTGACAGCCCAACCAGCAGAATATGTAATCGATCAGACTCTTGGCAAACGGTATGTCCCTGTTCGATGTCATCCCTGCCGGCTCAAATCGCGCATGCCGAAACTTATCAACAAGCGTTATCAATGGCACTCCATACTGCAGCGCCATTGAAACTACGGTGCCGATAACATCCATGAGGCCCCCGACGGTGCTGCCCTCCTTGGCCATAGTGATAAACAACTCACCAGGCTGACCGTCCTCGTATAGCCCCACCGTCAGGTAGCCTTCATGTCCCGCCACTGAGAATTTATGCGTTATGCTTTGTCGCGTATCCGGCAGCCGATGCCTGAACGGCCTGGCTGGCATCTGCGACTCAGTACTGGTTTTAGCCCTCGCCTCTTTGTGCTTCTTCGTAGAGAGCGGCTGAAGCCGTTTTGACCCATCACGGTAAATCGCCACCGCCTTTAGCCCCAGCTTCCAACCCTCCATATAAGCCGACATAATCTCTTCGGTTGTGCTCTCCTTAGGCATATTTATCGTCTTGCTAATCGCCCCCGATATGAACGGCTGCACCGCAGCCATCATCTTAAGATGCGCCATGTAATGAATGCACCTCTTTCCATTGCGTGGCTTGAAAGCACAATCAAAAATCGGCAAATGGTCCGCGTTGAGCTTTTCCGCCCCCTCAATCGTCTCACTTTCATCTATGTGGTCACAAATCGACTTGGTATCCTCTACACTATAACCAAGCCTTTCTAACGCCATTGGAACAGTATTATTGACCAGCTTGAGCATCCCACCTCCAGCCAGCAACTTATACTTGACCAACGCGATAT
>CAYNTC010000268.1:0-3545 GCA_964399795.1 uncultured Pirellulales bacterium
GGCGGGCCGGCAGGGAAATTCGCAAAAGAAAATTAAAAAGCAAAAATGAAAGTGCAAAATTGTGGAGGCCACGCGAAGCGTGGCGAGTAGAAATAACGAATGTCGAATGAAGAAGCAAAAACGAGTCACGAGTCACGAGCGACGGTTCGGCGATTTAGTGACGCGGTTTGCGGTATTGTTTACGGCTGGTGGGCCGGCTGGGAAGTTTTCCGATTGACTATTGACTATTTGCTATTGACTATTGGATCATACGTACTGGTTTGACGGTGGCGATAAACGCTAGATGGCGGCGGGCGAGAGGAACCTCAGGGAGGTTTACAAATGAAGAAAAGAAAAAAGACAAAACAAAGCAAAAAGTCGAGTAAGCAAGTAGGTGGAAACATACATGATAAAGCCTTTGAGGCGGCTGACAAAATCGGAGAGCTTACCGATGCATTCTGCGAGGAACATCTAAATGAGGAATATCGTGAGCTTTGTGAGGATATGATAGGCGCTCTACTTGAAATTGAGCTGCCGTTGGAAAGCGGCAAGCCGGCAAGTTGGGCCAGCGCAATTGTGCACGCCCTTGGCTGGGTCAACTTCCTTAGCGACCCATCTCGGAAGACTTATATGACTACGACCGAGCTTGCGGCAGGATTTGGCGTCTCTGTCGGCACTATGATGACAAAGTCAAAGATTATCCGCGATGAGCTTGATATAATACAATTAGACCCACAGTGGTGTTTACCCAGCTTGCTCAAGGACAACCCGCTCGTCTGGATGCTGAAGGTTAATGGGTTCGTAATGGATATTCGCATGGCACCACGCGAAGCCCAGGAAGAAGCGTATAGGCTTGGACTGATACCTTACATTCCCGCTGATGAGCAGGAGGAGGCCCTTGATTCGGATACCGAGGCAAATATCATAAAATTTCCCTCCGAAAGGGACGATGCTTCTCAAAGCTCAAAGGACGATGAGATGGGCCTATTTGGCAGTCAGCAGCAGTGAGAAGGAACATAGAATTTCGAACAGTGAAATGATAAATAATAAATCGAGTCACGGGTCACGAGCGACGAACGACGAATCCGTCGCCTGGTGGCACTGGCACAGAAGGTTATACGATTGGGTCGTACATTTCGCCGATACAAAGCATGGCGAAAGGGCACTGTTTCTACTCAGCTTTGCTGAGTCGAGCTTCTTTCCCGTTCCGCCGGATGTCTTGCTGGCTCCACTGGCGCTCGGAGCACCCAAGAAATGGTTTAGGTTTGCCCTGGCCTGTTCGATTGCATCGGTTCTTGGGGGAATTTTAGGCTACTCGATAGGAATGTTCCTCTGGTCAATGATAAACCAGTGGGTTTATGCCCATCTTGGGGCGATTGGCCTGACGGAAGAGAACTTTGCCAAATTTCAGAGCTGGTACGACAGATACGATTTCTGGATCGTCTTTACGTGTGGCTTTACGCCATTACCTTATAAGGTATGTACGATTTCAGCGGGCGTCGCCAGGATTAACTTTGTGGGTTTTTTCATTGCATCGACGGTGAGCCGGTCTGCGAGGTTCTTTCTCGTAGCGGGACTGGTCGGCTTCAAAGGCGAAAAGATCAGGCCTGTTATTGAAAAATATTTTAACTGGTTCTCATTAGCTTTTGCTGGACTATTGATTGGCGGGTTCCTTGTGATAAAATGGCTACACTGATTTTGGATTATTGGTAATTGGTAACAGAGGGAGTTGCCATGAATGAAGAACAAAAAAGCATCCTGCTTACGACGGCTCGCAACGCGGTAAAAGCAGTTATTACCGGTGAGCCCGCCCCAAAGTCTCGATCCGATGATCCTGGGCTAAACGAGCATTGTGGTTGCTTTGTAACACTAAAGAATCACGGCAGATTGCGAGGCTGTATCGGTCAGTTCACCTCTGATAAGCCGTTAATCGAACTGGTCGTCGAGATGGCTAAGGCCTCGGCGACTGGTGACCCGCGTTTCTTTGCCAACCCGATAACTCCGCGTGAGTTAAACGAAATAGATATAGAAATTTCGGTCCTATCACCACTTAAGCGCACCGATAATCCCTTGAGTCTTCGGCTCGGTGTTGATGGAATCTACATAAAAAAGGGATACGCTTCGGGCTGTTTCCTGCCTCAGGTTTCAGAAGAGACCGGCTGGAGCAGGGAAGAATTTCTCTCGTATTGCTGCGCACATAAAGCAGGCCTTTCCCCCGATGCCTGGCGTGATAATGATACGGAAGTCTATTTCTTCACCGCAGAAGTTTTCGGCGCCGCCTTCAAAGACATCTAATGCGACTGGCTATAGTCTTAGACGAAAAATGTCCCTTGCATGGACACAATTTAGTGGATATTCTACCGGCCTTTGCCGATTTTTATGGCAGGGATCTGATAAGGCCCTTGTAAAATTTTTGCAGAATTTACCTTATTTGGAAAATAAATTATGCGGAGCTACAACTTTGACTAAGTGGCTTGCATTTTTACTACTAATTGTAGTTCTTTGTTTTACCGGCTGTTCAACGTCTGATAATTCAAATATCGCCGAAGACCAAATCTTAGAATCTGACAGTCGTGCAGTTGTAATTAAGCGCATCAGAAGCGAAGATTTGCCGGCTCTTGAATCCATTAAGCCATGGCAGAGCGATTACGGACCCGGCTTAAAGCTGACCACCGCTCACTATGAGATTTTCACGACAGTTCTGGAGCCTTTGATGCTCCGTCGTATTCCAGGATTTATGGAATCGGCGTATCGCGTTTACAATAAACAACTGCCCAGGCCCGTCAAGACCACAAGAAAGCTTAAGGTATACCTCTTTGCCAACCGAGAGCAGTGGGAGAACTTTACTAATTCTTTCGCAGGCGAACAGGCATCGTTATTCTGTAAGATAAAATCCGGCGCATACTATCTAAACGGCGCGTGCGTTACATACAATATTGGCAGCAAGCGGACGTTTTCTGCGATGGGCCATGAAGGATGGCATCAATTTAACAGCAGGCACTTCAAGTATCGCCTGCCAAGCTGGCTCGATGAAGGCATTGCGATGCTTTTTGAGATAAGCGCATACAAGGATGGGATGTTTTATTTTGAACCAGCCAAAAACTCTTATCGCTTATCTGCGCTTAGAGAGATACTTATTCAGCGGAATCACATACCGCTGCAAGATTTATTGGTGATGAGCCCAGGCGAAGTCCTTGCAATAGACCAGGCTGAGGCAGTCTCAGCTTTCTATAGCCAATCTTATGCGCTGATTCGATTTCTGCAGGAGGCTGAAGGAGGCCAGCGACTGGCCAACTATCGTAAGCTGCTCTGGGACGGGCTTAGAGGAGACTGGGCGCTCAACACGACCTGTAAGAAAATCGCGGTAGATAGAAACATGCCGCGAACTGTCGAGTGGAACCGTGCTGTTGGACTGCAGCTATTCAAGGACTATATAGCTGATGATATCGAGCGTATCGAGAGAGAATACCTAACTTTCTGTAGAAAGATTGTCCGCGAATAAACAGCTATATTACTCAAACTGACCTATTTACTAACATTATTATTGATAAGTCTTTTATTTGCAA
>CAYNTC010000269.1:0-3544 GCA_964399795.1 uncultured Pirellulales bacterium
CTATATCGGCAAATACCTACAAGCTGCTATAATTAAGAGTCATAGAGTAGTAGTCCTTTTCTCCATTTCTTCTGGCGTATACCCATATTCATTCACCATCCTTTGACGGTACTCTTCGTCACTTCTAAAGTTTTCGACGTGTGGACCCTTTTGGCTATAGGATTTTCCGATTATGCCCTTACTTATGGGAAACTTTCTACCTTGGCCATATGTTCTTCCTATCTGTATATAGTCGAACGTTTGTTTTAGATATCGCCCTAGAACTGTTGGAACATGAAGCGTACATCTTAAACCAGGGTATCGGTCAGCCAGTAGATGTAATAACAAGTCCATTTGATTTCTGACTGCTTGATACTGGTCAGATATATGTATACGCCATTGCAGGTATTTCAATAACAGAAGAATAAAAATCGGAATAAGTATTAACCATGCGTACTTGATACCTAATGCTAATATCACTGCGATAGTTGTCGTCGATAAAAATTCAAGGATCCAGAATATTAATGTTTTCTTTGTCATTATTTCTTCTTCGCCACAATGAGTTTCACAATAGGAAGATCATACGGTGATATGTTAATGGCTATGGCAGGAGCCAAAATATCAGGCGAAACTTCTTTTTCACTTTTAGGTAGATGTAAATCGAAACTATCAAGTTGTTCAAGATTTGTCTCTTTTAATGAACGAGCTATCTGTTCATCGTCCATTAGAAATGAGTGTGCTTCGAAAATAGTTCCATCCTTCATCAAGAACTTCGCTTTATCCTCTTTGTATCCCCTGATTTCTCTTAAAAGCTTTCCCCATGTATGGTGAGGAAGAGTTCCGAGAAAAATCCCTCCACTAGAGAGTACCCGACTGATCTCTCGATAGGTGGAGGCTTCGTTGAATGTGTCAAATAAGAATGCTACCACGGCTACAAAACTATCATTTGGAAAGTCAAGAGAAGAAGCATCAGATTGAATTATCTCTTTACAAGCTTCCCTCGGCGTAAGGTTAAGCATGCATTTTGAAATGTCGCATTGTAATATTCTGTGACTTGCAATTCCTAAGTAGTAGTTTGCCCGACCGCACCCACAACCAAGATCAAGGACAAGGCCCTCTGTCGGCAGAGGATTTCGCCATGTTCTCAAGAACGCAAGTGTCGCTTTGTCAAAGTTCCTCGAAGTGATATGCCTTTTGTCGTAATACTCACTAGCAATGGGGTCATAATTCATCATCTTTATTCAAACTCTCGCACACGTGTTTTGATTTGCTGATCGTGCTTCCCTCTTGGATTTATTTGTGATCACTGCCGTTTTCTGCCACCTAAATAGATGGCTATTACTATTTTTCTACTCATCCATACATCTACTCATACACCCATTAACCGTCGAGCATCCAGAGCACAACAGCATTAAATGGTCTTTTACTACTACTGCTGCTTAGCTTCTAAAGTTTCCACCCTCACCTTTAAGTCACCGATCCACTGATCTAACAAATCGAAAATTTTAGCGTATTTTTCTGTTAAGTTTCGCACTTTTTCTTAGAAGAAACCTTTGCAAAATAAGGACTTACAAATAATTTAGCATTTTATGCATGTTCGGTAAATCGCTCGAACATTACAAAAATAATCGTGTTGTCGTGAAATGACTCACAAGCTCAGAATTACCCATGTTAACACAACTCAAAAAGTGCGAAAGTTAACTTTCTGTTAAATTCTCAAAATATTTGATTCGATCTTCTATTTGCTTTATTCTATTTTTCAATTTGTTTAAATCTTCCATAATGTTATCTTCACTTTAAGAAAAGTAAAATGTTTGTTTCTTAATTTGTTACCCTCAACAATTTTCGATCATCTACTTACTTCATCTCGCCTTGTATACTATACTGACGATTATAACTTGTATATCCTGAACATCTCGCCAATGAACAGTTTATTGAATAAAGTAAAAAAAAATAGGGACGTTAAAAAATAGAAAAAATAGAGAAAAAATAGGGACTTTTACCTATTTTGCGTCATTCCATATTTTTCATGTGTTTCTTTGCAACTTTAGTTTTTCGTTAGATTATCAATTTTCAAATCCGCAATTTCCGCCAAACGAATTCGTCGCTTGTCGCTCGTGCCTCGTGGCCCGAATTCGCATCTCCCTTCGACTTTGCTCAGGACAAATCTCGTTGATGGATTCCGCTCTTGTTGTGTTTGCCTTTCAACTCATAGTATCGGCAGAAAAAAGAGATGAAATCACAAAAAAAGACATGCGCAAAGCGCACCATCAAAGATGACATAATGAAAAACCCGCCATATCCTTCGACATTGCTCAGGACAGGAATGGCGGAAAAAACAAAATGAAAACCCCGCCATAAATGGCGGGGCTAAACAATTTACCCCGTGAGATGATTACTCTCTATCTCATGGGGTAAACGGCTGCTTGAGCAGCCGCCAATCTCGCTATCGGTACACGATATGGAGAACAGCTCACATAGTTCATTCCTACCTTGTGGCAGAACTCAATGGACTTCGGATCACCGCCGTGTTCACCGCAAATTCCAACCTTTAAATTAGAACGCGTTGATCTGCCGCGCTTGATACCAATATCAACTAATTGGCCAACACCTGTCTGATCAAGTGTCTGGAACGGATCGGCCGGCAGAATCTTTCCGGCAATGTAATCCGGCAGGAACTTGCCCGCGTCATCACGACTATAACCAAATGTCATCTGTGTCAAATCGTTTGTCCCGAAGGAGAAGAACTCTGCAACCTCGGCAACTTCATTAGCTGTTAAGGCTGCCCTGGGAATTTCTATCATTGTCCCGACAAGATACTTTACGCGAACGCCGGTCTTCTTTATTACTTTTTCCGCGGTAGCTACAGCCAGCTCACGCTGGTTCGTCAGTTCTGTTTTTGTTCCCACAAGTGGAATCATAATTTCAGGATGAACCTTAATACCCCGCTTTGCTACATTACAGGCCGCCTCGATTATCGCCTGAACCTGCATTTCGGTGATTTCCGGATATGTTATACCCAATCGGCAGCCTCGGTGGCCCAACATAGGATTCAACTCATGTAATGATTGAACCTTTGCCTTGATTGTCTCAGCAGTAACGCCCATCTGTTTAGCCATCTCTTTTTGGCTTGCCTGGTCATTCGGTAAAAACTCATGGAGCGGCGGATCCAGCGTTCGAATAGTAACCGGAAGACCATCCATAACCTTAAATATTCCTATGAAATCCTTTCTTTGCAGCGGTAGCAATTTTTTCAGTGCCTTTTTCCTGCCCGCTTCATCATCTGCTAAAATCATCTCACGCATAGCTGAGATACGGTCAGGGCCAAAGAACATGTGTTCCGTCCTGCACAGACCTATACCCTCAGCACCGAATTTTCTGGCCATCTTCGCATCGTGTGGATTATCTGCGTTCGTACGAATATTCAACTTGCGCAGCTTGTCAGCCCAGGTCATGAGCTTCTTGTAATATACGTTTTTCTCCGGATCCGCAGGCAGCAAAGAAATTTGCCCTTCGTAAACAATGCCTTTGGTACCATTAAGAGAAATCCAATCACCTTCTCGCA
>CAYNTC010000270.1:0-3544 GCA_964399795.1 uncultured Pirellulales bacterium
AACGAAACGTCCACTATTGCCTTGATTGATTGCTTGAATGAGAAATGCCGTGGCAAGTCCTGTTTTTCCGGTACCTGTTGGCCCGATCCAGATCACATTTTGATTCTTGGATAGGTACTCATATGAGTCATATAGGTTCAGGATCTTCTTTTTGTTGAGATTCGGTTGTCTATCAAACGGAAATGTCTCCATAACAAACTTTTCGGGGATCTTTGCCCGGGAAAGTCTCCTCTTTCTGGAGTTTTCCTTTTTGATTTTGTATTCCTCTTCGATGATATATTTCAGCAGCCGAACATGGGAGAAGCTTTTCTCTCGTGCCATCTGAAGGTACCTGTCCCAATTTGCAAGCAGCCCCCCCAGCCGGATGTATTTGAGCATTTCTATGAGCTGTTCATTCATCCTGATGCTCCATCATCTCATCGTACTCGCCCAGGTCCACCTCATCGCTAAAACGGCCCTCGAGGTAGGATTCCCGCTTTCGGAACTCCTCATTCGGTTCCACATGGGGCAGTTCATAATTGCCCTCTTTGAGCTGCAGTATGGCGATGCGCTCAAGAGTCTGGAACTCGGTGATGCGATATTTCAGGGCCCGTTGGACGGTTTTTATAAACAAGGGCAAGGCGAGCTTCTGGTGCAAAGCATACAACCGGCGAATAAAGCGGTGCTTTTGGATGCCCTTTTGGCTGAGCACAAAGCTCAAATAGGCATCCACTTCCTCTACCAAACCCCTAAGCTTTTTCTCCTCCCCCTCGGTTGGCTTTCTACGGTCCTTGGGTTGATATCGCGGCTTCGGTTGTCCCGGCGGGCTGAACAGTCCATTTTTCACCCCATCTGCCGGCAGCGGGTACTCGATCAGCAGTTTTCGCTTATGGTAGATCTTCACACACTCACTGTACTGCAGGAGGGTAACCTCAACCCGTGAGCTGCCCGGCACCCAATAGAAATTGCCTTCAAAGGCTGCATACCCATACTGGTCCGTGCCCCGCTTGTGCTCAAGATAGGGTGGCGGTACATAGACGGGCACTTGAATCAGATACTGCCGTTCATACTCAAAGGCCTTTGATGGCAGCAAACGGGTTTTTCCCACCGCTCTGCCGGCCATTCGAACCGTCGCCCACTCAAAGGCCTGTCGATTCATATCCTCCAGACTCTCAAAGGTGCGACCCGGGAAGAAGTTCGTCTCCACGGTGTAGAAACTTCGTTCATTGCCGGCTTTTCTGTTGGCATGTCCGATTTCATGGCAAACGAACTCAAATCCGTATTGCAGGGCAAACCGTTCCATCTCCGGCTCGATGAGGGCGTTTTTGCCGCTTCCCCGAAGCCGGGCGAGGTTGGTATTGTCAATGATAGAAATCCGGGAGGCGTAGCCCCAAAAGCTCAGTGCTTCGTGGAAGAAGCACTTCATCTTGAATCGATTGAATGAACGGTAGAACTTCAAATACCGGATCTTTGAGTAACGGAAATACAGAAGACTGCCCACAACGCGAAGTTGCTTGTCGCCGATTTTGAGGGTATAGGGGGAGGTGTCGTGCTGCATCTCCGCCCCAGGTTCATCGGGAACCCGATCGCAGCGCCTCTTTGCTGATTGGCCAAGATCCAACTCCCGGATCATCCGGCTCAAGGTGGAATACCCCACGTGGATCTTCTCCTGTTCCCGGAGTTTCTCGTGGACCCGCTGAACCCAGCCCTTACATTCGGCGTAAAGGCGGCGAAGAAGCTCCGGATCGATCTGTTTCTTGTCCTTTCTTGGCACCTCGGGCACGCTGCCCTTTTGCTCGATGATCGCCCTCACGGTGTTGCGGCTTAGCCGCAGCCGTCGGGAGATTTCCCTGATCCCCATCCCTTCCTCATGAAGGCAATAAATGGCTTTGCGTTTGTCCGGATCGATCATAGAACTCCCTCATGGCTTTGGAGAAACTCTCCGTTTGCCTGACAATGCCTCCGGCCAGAAGGTTGGCCTGGCTGTAGAAGGAACTGGTTTTGAATCGCCCATCCTTGCTTTTGTAGGTGACCCGCTGCATGTACTTTTGCGTGATCTCAAGGTCCTTCAGCATTGCCCGTTCCACCTGTGTACAGGTGCTCGTATTGGCAGTTGACTCCTTCATCCGGCTTACTCCCCAGCTGATATTCCCGCTTTGGATCTGCCGGCGAAACTCCTCCGATCCCCTGAAATACCCATGGGCAAGCAGCTCTATCTCGCGGATGCTCAAATGCCTGCCGGATACCAGTTTCACAAACTCGTCAATCTCCTCCTTCTTTGCGCAGTTTATACGTATAAACCGGCGCAGGGTGTACATATACGAGTACACGGGAAACGCGCCGCGGAAGATCTTGTTCCTCACACACGCACTCATTTCCTCTATAATCCCGCAGCGCACACTGACCCAGGATTTGCTTTTCTCTAAGCTTCCGGCAATCTCCCAATTGCTCATCCCATGTACGGTTTTCAGCTCATCAATCAATCCGGCCTGCTCCAGAATGGACAGATTCTTGGCGTTTGAAATGCGCAGCAGTTCAATAATGCCCAACGCTTCATCGCTTCCCAGCGAACAGTAAGGCACGATCCCGATACCCAGACGCTTCGCACATCTGTATCTCTTGAACCCATCGAGTAAGATCCGCTTGGCGTTGGTGTCCACACCTTGCAGGGGCTCCCTGATGCCATGTTCTAAGATTGAGCCAAGCAGCATTTTCTCTGCGCTGTTGGACTTCATGCGATAGCTCTCATACCGTACATCAAGACTGGAGATCTCTACTTGTTCGATCATTTCCAACTCTTATCGTTTTCTTGACCTAACCCGTGCCATTTCCTACGGTAATTCTGTTTTCCATAGCCTCTGCGGACAAATCGATCCACAATAATTCCCGGAGAGCCGCAAAAATGACACCGTCCCATCCTCGGTAACGGGGTTGCCCCCCATTCGAGCTGATCCGTCTCACTCAGCTCGGCGCACCTCTGTATTTTACCGGCACTGCTATGGAGTGTAGAACTAGCATCATCCACGCTTTTCTTATTTTTTTTGCTCAATCCCATCCGGTGGCGGTTTTCAGCCTCCCGATGAGCTTTTTTGCCTTTTTCTGTCTTCCGGTATTTTCTTTGGGCTTCTCGGTGGGCGTTGCGTTTCGCAGCACGACGGCACCCATCACTGCAGTAGGCCTGCCCCCTCCAGCAACTTTGGCAGACACAAAAAACCTTACCACACCAACGGCACTGAACTTCCCGTAACAGCACCACCGTATCCTGTTGGATAACTCTTCCTCCGGCCTTGCAAACAACCGGAAGATGTGGTACGAAATGATTAGTGTTTGGGTTTCCGGTTATTTACGGAAATCTTAGAAGAAGCCCGAAGTGTAGTCCTTCGGGCTTCTTCGTTTCTCATCTTTATCCAAACGGTTACAATATTACCGCATGTTGCTCAATAATGCTGCCAAGGGCCATTTCTCATGTTTATTGCAGACGGTGGGCTGAACCGTAGGAAGTCTGTTAAATATAGTGAGTCAGTTTATCTGAGCACAGGTGGGTCAATCTTGCTAAGCGCTATAG
>CAYNTC010000271.1:0-3534 GCA_964399795.1 uncultured Pirellulales bacterium
TAATACGTAAGACTAAAGAAGTAGACGCCGACCATAACGTGGTCACGGAATATCAATACTATAAGAACCAGCAGCTTACCCTGACCCGATCCGGCGAAGCCGTCAACGGCAATCAACTCGCCAATGTGGTGCGCACCCTTTACGACGAACGTCATCTCGTATACCAGGTCATCCAGGCCCCTGGTGATCCTAATCAGAGCACAACTCAGCAGGATTACGATGGCAATCTGGTGAGAGTCTCCCAAGGCCTGGAGGCCGAGCCTCGTACTACAACTTATATTTGTGATGGATTTAACCGGCTGATCGAGATTGCAGATCCTATGGGCAATCAAACAATCGTGAATTTCGACGCAGCAGGAAACCGAACACGCAGCCGGATTCTGGGCGAATTGATTGACATGCCTGGCGCTGATGGAAACGTCCGCCTATCTGAATCAACCAATGAATATGATGCATTGAACCGACTGACCAAGACTCAGGAGGCATTCTTCAATCCCCAAACCGGCAAGTCTATCGACGATGGCACGGTGACTACTGAGTACGAATATAATGTCAATTCCCAGATTACAAAAGTTACCAATGACAAAGGTAGTGAAACGCTTCATGAGTACGATACAGCCAACCGTAAGAGTATTATTAACGATGCCAAAACTAACACCACTACGTATACCTATGATGAAAATTCAAATGTAACCGCCATTACGCAAGTGGAAAAATCCGACCTTGGCGACCCCAATGAGACCTTTGTTACAACCTATGAATACGATAATCTCAACCAACTTGTCAAGACCGTTGACAACGCAGGCAACACTACTGAATACGCCTATGACTCACGCGGCAATAGAACCAGGATGGTTAATGCCAAGAATACCGAAATCCGGTCTGAATACGATGGCCTCGATCGGATGCTTAAAACCTTTCGCGATGTGGATGGCGACGGTGCCGATGCCAATGGTATAAATGATGTTATTACGACCCAAACCTGGGACGACAGCTCGCGACTTATCAGTCAGGCTGATGATAAAGGCAATACTACCAGCCATGAGTACGACCCGCTAAATCGCCTGGTAAAAACGATTTATGCCGATGGCACCAGCAGGCAGGCCAGCTACGATGTCCATAACAATCCGATTCAGACTACCGACGCTGCCGGAAGCGTGGTTGACTATACGTACGACGATTTGAACCGCCTTATCACGAAAACTGTCACACCGGGTGCAGGCGTATCCAATGACACGACCTTTGAAGACTATCAGTACGATAGCCTGTCTCGGCTGATTTATGCCGAAGATGATGACTCTGTCGTAACGTTCAGTTACGACTCGGTTTCAAATGTTACCGAAGAGACGCTCAATGGAGAAAATACGGCTTGCAGCTATGATGGCCTGGGCAACAAGCTTTCGTGCACCTATCCCGGTGGGCGCATCATCGATTACACCTACGATGCCTTGAACCGGATAAAGACAATCTCGGGTGTGGGCGGCTCAATCGCAAGCTACAACTACATCGGTCCACGCAGGATCCAACAGCGCGATTACGGCAATAATACCCGCACCAGCTACAACTACGACGGCGTGCAGCGCATTATTCAAACAACGCATACACGCGACCCGGAAAGAATACCCACAATCATCGATGACCGAACATATAACTGGGACGAAACGTACAATGTTGTCCAGCGAAAAGACATCCGTGCCGGCGGGCCGCAGCTTACCCATGATTACAGCTATGATTTAGTCAATCGTTTGGTGCATATTACTGTTACCAACAACGCTATGGTCGTTGTGCGCGATACTGATTATGACCTGGACGGGGTTGGTAACCGCACGACCGTTACAGGCTCACCCGACCCCGGCCCTTACACCATGGATAGTACCACGCCGGAACCTGCTGATGAGCAGATGAATCAATACACCACGACTTCGTTCGACGGCCGCCTCTATGATAAGAATGGCAACTTGAGCACTATCGACAACGGCCTACCTGCGCAAAAGGGCGTTACCTATGATTACCGCAACCAGATGGTCGAAGTCGACGATACCGGTACCGGCCAGATTCATACCTACTCTTATGACGTTATTGGACGGAGAATACAGAAGGTCGTTGATTCCACTGGAATCCCGCAGATAATACGTTACTTCTACGATGGCTGGCAGGTAATCGAAGAGCAGGATGGCGCTGGCGTTACACAGGCAACTTATGTCTATGGCAACTACATCGATGAGGTCCTCAATATGCAGCGAGGAGCCAATGATTACTATTACCACACAGATGACCTTTACAATGTTATGGCTGTCACCGATGTGGCAGGCAGCGCCATTGAACGCTACGAATACGAGGACTACGGCCGGCCTATTGACCCAATAACCCTGGTGCCCATCATCGTCTCTCCTTCGGCCATTGGCAATCCCTACTTTTTCACCGGCAGGCGATACGACCCAGATACCGGCCTCTACTACTACCGAACTCGCTATCTCGATCCGCAGGCTGGCCGTTTCACAACGCGCGATACAATCGGAATCTGGAGCGACCCCTTTAATCTCGGCAATGGCTATGCCTATGTTGGAAATAATCCTGTCAATTTAGTGGATCCGAATGGCGAACGCAGAAGATACAGAAAACTGAAAAGGTGGAATCGGTACTACGCCACCGGCAACCTCTGGGCCTGGTTTTTTCCGATCCCCCCCTTTGGAATCGGGGGCGAACGAATCGGGGGCGAACGAATCGGTGGCGGTTCCGGCGGCGGTTGCACATACGATTGGGAATGCGGCGAGAGAGGGCATTGTGTTAACGGTAGCTGTGAATCCGCAGGCTCCTCTCTGTTGCCTGATTCTGATTCTATGCTGATGGCCCCCGGAGATGACGTCATCTGGGGGCAAGCCATGAGTAATCTTGGAGATGGCGGGATTATCGCTTTCCCTGTCCCTGGCGGCGGAGTCTTAAAAGGTATGCCTGCATTCAAAACCGGCGGTGGACCCTACGGGCAAGCCGTAAGTAATCTTGGAGATGCAGGGATTATCGCGACTCCTGATAGCTTCGATGATGGGCAAGAAGGAGATACCGTTGTAATGTCAAGGTGCAACGGATGGCGAAAACAACGCCGACAATATAGAAGACAACTGCGACGAGCGAAGAGGCATCAGAATTACTAAGTGGGATGTTTGTGGTTTGCCAATGAAGATGAATGAATTTCGGAGCCTGTGCTTCGGTGCAGGTCCCATTGCAGATTCTTACAACTAAGCGCCAAGGCATCTCGTTATTCTTTGCAGTAGAAATGAAGATGCAGAAAAAGGGCTGGCGTGTCCAGCCCTTTTTGTTTGTCTGCGAAGTGGAATTCGGCTTTCCAAAATTACAAAATCTGCTTTAATCTTCAGGTCAATGTTTTGAAATGATTACATTTAGAAAGTAATCAAGCAAAGCTGGCCGCTAAGATAAACTATGAAACCGGGGCCTGTGCCAAAAGCAATCGCTACAGGCCCCGATTTTTATGATGATTATTTCGACACGAGTAATATAGTCATACGCCTGCCGGTC
>CAYNTC010000272.1:0-3495 GCA_964399795.1 uncultured Pirellulales bacterium
TTTTCCCAATCCTTTTTGTTAAGGGAATCACCAAGATCATCTTCACCGAGTTTGCTGTCGTTATAAGTATTGTTTTGCTTGCTTCTCTGTTTTCGGCTATTACCCTTACTCCTATGCTTTCATCCACATTGATGCGTGCGTCCATGCAAAAAGGCAGGCATGGCAGATTCTTTTCTAAAACGGAGCAGATGTTTAATGTGCTTGCAAAAAACTACGCAGGGGTTCTCTCGTGGACACTTGGTCATCGTATGATAGTTATTATGGTTGGTCTTGCTTTGTTCGTTGCCAGTTTGTTTTTAGTTCCTTTTCTTGGAAGTGAGTTTATGCCTGAGGAAGACACAGGTTTCATTCAGGGTACGATAGAGCTACCCGTCGGTACTCGTGTAGAGGAGACTGCTCGTACAATGGGGGCTATCGAGGATATTTTGAAAGAGGAAATACCGGAGAGTGACAGGGTCACCATATTCACAAGATGTGGAGTTAGTGGGGGTGGTAGGGGGCCATCGTCTGGCGGAGAAGGTGCTCATATCGGTACTTTCGGTACCAAATTGGTGCCTAAAGTACAGCGTGAGCGCGTTGTTGCAGACATTGCTGCAAGTATTAGGCAGCGTCTTAACGAGTCCAGAGGTATATTGCAGATTGAAAAGTTTTCTATAAGCACGGGTGACCCGATGGAAAACATGTTTTTAGGTGGTGGTCTACCGTTGACAATCAACATCATCGGCGACGATATGGAACTAACGGACGAAATCGCTGCCAAGATAAAAAAGATTGTAGAGGATACTCCTGGAACGGTAGACGTTGGGGTATCCCGAGTTAAGGGAAGGCCGGAAATTTGGGTTAATGTGGACCGTGCCAAGGCTTCAGCTATGGGGCTGAACGTATCGGACATTGGTGATACAATCAGGGCATCCTTTTATGGCCGTCAGGCGAGCATGTATCGTGTTAAGGGAGATGAATATGACATATTTGTCCGCCTGCAGGAGAAGTACCGTCAGGACTTACGTGAGGTTCAGGCGACAACGATTCGTTTGCCTGGCGGACAATTGGTACGTGTAGACAATGTGGCTCAGACCGACATCGAATTTGGGCCGGTCGAGATCCAACGTAAGGACCAGGGACGAATCGTTAACGTGGAAGGTAACATTTACAAGCGCTCGCTCGGAGAGGTTGCCAGCGATATAGAAGCTGAAATAGCAAAGCTGGATATCCCTCAGGGGGTCGAGATATATATGGCTGGCCAGGTCGAAGAGCAGCGGGAGTCCTTCTTCTGGCTTATACTGGCTTTGATTGTAGGCACGGCTTTGGTATATATGGTTATGGCTTCTCAGTTCGAGTCACTGCTTCATCCGTTCGTCGTATTGTTTTCAATTCCGTTTGCGTTCAGCGGGGCTATTGTGGCCATATTTCTGGGCGGCCATCATATCAGCGTCGTAATCTTTCTCGGTTTGTTAATGTTGATTGGCGTGGCAGTGAATAACGCAATTGTGCTCGTGGATTATATTAACATCCTTCGTGCCAGAGGTCTGGAGATGAAGGAAGCTATACGACAAGCAGGGCAAACCAGGTTAAGGCCGGTTCTTATGACGGCCTTGACCACGATTGTTGCCCTGATACCGATGGCTTTTGGTAAAGGACAAAGTTCTGAGGTATGGAACCCTCTGGGGCTGACTGTTGTGGGTGGCTTACTAGTTTCAACATTGGTGACATTGGTGTTTATCCCCACCATGTACAGCATCCTCGCTGGTTTTAGCAGGGGCACTTCTGTATCGCGGGTTCGGAAAAGTGTTGCTTGAAAGGCGAACCAATGAAAATTGTGCTGATCTGTTACAACGAAGCTATTGACGATGAAGTTATCGAGCTACTGGACAGCGCCAAAGCGCAAGGCTATACAAAGTGGACAAAAGTTCTCGGAAAGGGATCAAGTAGCGGACCACACTTACTGAGCCATATTTGGCCCAAAGCGAACAACGTGATAGCGACTGTCCTTGCCGAAGACGTCGCAGGCCAAGTCTTCGAAAACGTGCGAAAAATACGCAAAGAGTACGGTTCAGAAGGTATAAAGGCATTTATGTGGAATGTTACAGATGTTACGTAAATTTTTATGCCTGATTTCGCTCACACTCCATTTGCGGCTTATAAGTTCTTAGTCGGCTGAAGCTTATCAAGTCGCAGCTAATCCGAATCCAAGATTTTCCATTATTAGAAAGTTTTTTCTGGCTAAATCGACGTACAACAGGGATAATAGTATTTTGGCATTCGGTTATGAAGTGCGGAAGGGGATGATCCTGGGACGAAAAGCACTACCTCGTGTACTTTCGGCCCAGTGAAAGGACTGCTCAGCGGACCAAAATTTATTTTGGATTTGAACCACAGATGAGTCAATAGAGCACCTTTCCGCGAGCCTGAGAAGTTGGTGGCGTCATGGAAACGGCAGCAGAGTATAAACCAAATCTTGAGATTGTTACCGACGAGGAAAGTCTTGCTCAGAGAAGCGTTGAGCTCTTTATCAGCACTGCGAATAAGGCGATAAGAGCCAAAGACGCTTTCTACGTTGCAATATCGGGAGGACACACACCGAGGCGATTTTTTCAATTGCTGGGCGAACTGCCAAAAGCGAAAGCTCTGCGCTGGGATAGAGTACAATTGTTCTGGGTGGACGAGCGATACGTTCCGCCTAACTCAGAGCCGAGTAATTACAAGCTGGCGGCCGATACCTTTCTTAGTAAGGTTGCCATTCCTAAAGACAACATTCATCGGATCCCGACTGAGTACGATGATGTTAAGGTCGCAGCTGAAATCTACGAAGAGACAATTCGCAATGTTTTCAGCTTAAGTGAAAATCGCATTCCAGTTTTTGATTTGATTGTTCTCGGTATGGGGGTTGAAGGACATACCGGTTCTCTGTTTCCCAATTCTTATGCACCTTTCGATACCGACAATCTGGCATCTGTTGTCTACGCATTGCATGAGAAGCTTAACAGGATTACACTGACTAATCCGGTTCTGTGTGCCGCATCTCACTTGGCGGTGCTGGTCTCTGGAGAGGAAAAGGCCGGTATTCTGAAAGAGGTTTTAACCAGCGAACCGGATGAAGTGAGGTATCCTATTCACACTCTCTGGCCGATTCTTGATAAAATCACCTGGTTGGTTGATAGCGCTGCTGCAAAAGCTATATAGTATTTCGTGGCAAAGCTATTAAGTAAATCTCCTGCCGAGGTAGCGCCAAAAATCTTACGAACATTTTGGAATATGTATTTTAGATGATAATTTCTGACCTACCGGCCCCGTTGAGCTATAAGTAATATTGATTGTGAATAACCAATGCGCTTATTCTTTGAAGAATAAATTAACTAAATTAAATATATATGACGTTGACTATACAATAACCTCCCAATACAAACTCACCTCCACCAAAGCCGATCGCCATCCGAGCCAAGCATCCTCTAAGTGCCGCTATATAAATGTCTTCCTTGGCCTAATGGGCTGGAAGTA
>CAYNTC010000273.1:0-3491 GCA_964399795.1 uncultured Pirellulales bacterium
GCCAGCGCCTCGCTGTGTATTCTCATGTCACGACCAACGCAAATGGATTGACTATAGGGCTGTCCGCGTTCATAGCCACGAACGAGAGATGGTAAGAATCTTGCTGCGGCACAGCCGATTTTCCAAGCATCCTCCTCGTTGAGTTGGTCTGGGTAGGTACCTCGTATGTCGTACGCCTTGAAAATGTCAGGATCCATCCAATTCGTCCTCAAAGCTAAATGAATTAATCTTGAATACTAAGTTCGGCATATATCCAGATTTGTGGTCTTTCGCTCTACGATTTCCGTTTCGCGTTTTTGGCTAAATTAACCGCGTTCATGCAGAAAGTCAACAACGAATGGCAGATATACTGGAATCTCGTGCCCAAAGGGGAAATTGGCTCTTTTAACGATTTATAGCCTTTAGAAGGTCTCGTTGACCAAGCGAGGCTGCGATTTGGGCTTGATAGTACCAGACAGTCAGACAACGCCTCCAGCTTTAGCAAATCAATTATGCAATATAAATAATGTAAACGCCACCAAAGAGCACAAGAGTTCCACAAACTCTCTTTAGAATCACTGCTCCTCTTGATTTTTCGTTCCAGTTCATATAACGCTGCACAAGCTCGGTGCAGGTGCCAGCAAAGACAATCACCGAACAATGTCCCACGCCGTAAGCCAGTAGCAGGACGATTCCATAAAGCAATGCGGTTGATGCAACCTTAAACGTTACGGCTATCATAGGGGCCATGTAGGCAAACGTGCAGGGGCCGAGTGCAATCCCGAACACTAGACCGAGGATAAATGCGGCAAGCATTCCCTTGCGCTTCATCCCAACTTGGCCCGGACTGGAAAACGGCATAGGAATGACATCAAGCAGGTGTAAGCCGACCAGGAAGAAGATGACCGCAACGAAGTAGTTGCCGTATTTTCCAACGTCACCCATCATTCTGCCGGCTGCGGCGGTGATAGCACCGATAGCGGCGATTGTAATCAAGATGCCGACCGCAAAGAACGTGGAAATGACAAATGCCCTCTTGGTTGACATCCTTCCTTGTTTATCGATAAATCCCACGATCAGAGGGATGCTTGCTAAGTGACACGGACTGAGTAAAATACTCAGGACCCCCCATACAAAGGCGGCAGCCAGAGCTATTACTGGTGTCCCCTCAACAGCGTGTGTTAGTGTTGTAAAAAGTTGCTGCATTATTCTTTTAGTGAGAACTCTACTCCGAGTTGCTCCCACATAGCCAAAATATCCTCTTTGGACATGAATCCTTCATGGCGAAAACGCTCTTGACCCAAGGCATCGTAAAATATCTGCGTTGGTATTACTCTGATATGGTACTCGCTGATTACATTAGGATCTTGTCTAACATCAAGAATTTCTACATTTATCTGATCTGCATATTCGGTCTTCAATTCTTCGAGGATTGGAGCCATTAGTTTACATGGGATACATGTGCCTGCACCGAGGTCGACCAATCGTGGCAATACCTTTGACTGGTTTAGTCTTTTAGTCGTTGATTCGTCCAACTTGGTAGAAACAACAGTGGGCTTGTTCTCAGCCACAGTGATGCTTAATTCTGACTTATTTCTATGCTTGAGAGTAACCACTAAAGCAACTGCTCCCATTAGGATGACAACCACCAATATTTTCCATACTTGACTCATGCGACCATCACCTCACTTTTTGGACACTGATATATCTTTCGGTTCAATTATTTCATCATTGCCACCTTTGTAAAGGATAAGCGTTGTTTTAAGACAGCATTCCGGTACAGTTTGTGACAACTTTTTCTATGTTTTTTTCAGTTGACGGAGTCTTACCCTTTTCCATACCCAGGTTGGTCACTCGCACATGCTGGAATTTGTTGAAGCCTGCATTTTCGAGGCAGTTTTTTACACAATCAAGGTCGCAACCGTCGATAGCGAGTATTTCTGAAACAGCCTGCGTTTTGTTCATTATCCCCTCGACACGTCCGCCGATGCCTGCCAAGCAAAACATACTACCCGAGCCATTCTGAGTCATTTTGCGCGCCGCACGGTCGGTAATTTCCCCTACGTCAGCAGCCCCCGAACATGCGAATATCAACCTTGGCCCTCCACTACAACAATTACTTTGTCCGCACATAATGTTTTCCTTACATAAGCATTTTTTTTATTTCATCCGGCGAGACGACCTTGCCGAGCACTTTCACATCGCCATCAATTGCCAGAGCTGGTGTCACCATCACGCCGAATTTCATAATCTCATTAATGTCTGTTACTTTCTCGATTTCATAATCAATGCCCAATTCCTGCGCAGCAGCTTCGGCGTTTTCTGTTAGCTTCTTGCATTTGGGACAACCGGTTCCAAGAATCTGCAACTTTCTCATACTTAACTTCCTCCCGGACATTATTTTTCGAAGAACCTCTGGTCGGCCTTAAATAGCTCTTCTCTCGCCTTGGCGAGCCAACCAATCCTGCTTACTGAAAAACAGTCAAATCTCGGCGAGTACGGCTTTATATCAAGTAATGGTGTGCCGTCGAGTATGTCAACTTCTGCGACTTGCATCGTTCCATCCTCAACACTCAGAAGTCGCACACACGAGATTCCAATCGGATTGGGTCGAGCCGATGCACGTGTTGCAAAAAGCCCGCGCAGTTTATCATCCATATAGGGCTTGACCAGCATCCTCGGCTCCCGGGCAAGATGGAAATACGTTATCAGCCAGATACGTTCAAAGCCATCCAGGTCTTTCAGACCCTCCGTAAATTCCGGAAAAATCTCTACCGAACCTTCCGCGTCTTTTGCATATACCGGCTGGATTGGTGTTCCCGCAGCTTCCGTAAACGGTGAATGAATTATGCCGATAGGTTTTAACTCCATGTGACTTTCCTTTCCAAAGCTACCGATTATCCCCAAAATGCGCCAAAAAACATTCCCATAATGGTTGACATTATAACCACCAGCATAATGAATACGGTAGCCTTGGCATTTCCAATAATTTTCCGGATAACAAGAATGTTTGGAAGCGATAGCGCAGGGCCAGCCAGAAGTAGCGCCAAGACCGGCCCGTTGTGCATGCCGAGCTTCATCAATGCCTGCGTAATGGGAATCTCAGTCAGCGTAGCAAAATACCAAAAAGCTCCGATGACGCTGGCGACGAGGTTGCTGCGAAGCGAATTGTCACCTACCCATTGGGCAACCTGTTTCTCCGGCAGCAAGGTACTGACAAATCCAACAATAAAAACCCCGCCAAACAATAACGGCACGAGAAGTTTCGCAAAATCCCACGTGTTGTACATCCATTGTTGAAGTTCCTCTCGTTCGTACCATTGCCAAGCCATAATAATAACCGCCAAGCCACACAAACCTGCCAGATACCATCTGATATGGTGAATCTGAATGACCCATGTTTTTTGCTCCTGTATATCTGCTATCTCGGTTTTTTGTAGCTCAATTTTGTCACCAAGTTTGTTCTCGCCCAGGTCCTGCTCGAGCTGAAATCGAACTGCGTCCTTTGTCTC
>CAYNTC010000274.1:0-3483 GCA_964399795.1 uncultured Pirellulales bacterium
TCAATCCATGGGCCACTTTGATATTGATCCTTTCGGTATCCGGGTCCAGCAATGTAATGGTCCCACGCCGAAGCTTCAGGTAGGTATCGAGTGACTTGAGAATAGACTTAAGCGTTTCTTCCAGGTCAAGCGACTCAGCAAACGCCTTTGATATATCACTTAGAAGCCGCACTTCTGTCGCAGTTTTCGTCTTCATTTTTGTACCTTTTATTAAGACCGCTCAAATAGTAACAAAATTGTAGATTTTGTTCAAGCATTTACAATTTCGTCTCTATAAGGCCAGGAGCTAATACATATTCACGCTTTTGAATTGGAAAATGGCAAGCCGTGATTATATGCTTTTATGATGCATTGTCTGCTCTTGACGTAACTTAGAATTATGATTCTAAATATTTGGGGAGTCGGCGTAGCTCCCACGTGGTCTAAGCCATTTGACGCCAGAAAAAAGGGGTATATTCCATGCCAGCGTGGGCAAGTACAGGTCTGAAGGGATTGGATACGATATTAAATCTGCAAAAAGGCGATAACGTCGTCTGGCAGGTAAACAGCATCGAGGATTTCCGCACCTTTGTCGAGCCATTTGTTAAACAGGCCCGGCTCGATGGCCGCATAATTATATACATGAGATTCGCCAACCATAAACCTCTTGTTCAAGAACAGCCCGGCGTCAAAATTTACAACCTGGATGCAAATACCGGCTTTGAAACGTTTTCCACGCAGGTGCACGACATAATCACCAGAGAAGGTAAAGAAGTTTTTTATGTCTTTGATAGCCTGTCGGACTTGCTGAGCGCCTGGGCCACCGATTTGATGATCGGAAATTTTTTCATGATTACCTGCCCTTACTTGTTTGAACTTGACACGATTGCATACTTCGCATTGTTGCGAAATGCCCATTCATTTAAGACCGTGGCACGCGTCCGTGACACAACACAGCTCCTGCTGGACTTATATAATCTTGACGGAAACTTTTACATGCATCCATTGAAGGTTTGGAATCGTTACTCACCTACCATGTTCCTGCCGCATCGCCAACAAGCCGAGGAGTTTGTCCCGATCACCAATAGCGTCGACGCCTCCAGACTTATTTCATATATCTCCGAAAAAGGTCTGGAATCGTCCCAAAGAACTCTGGACTACTGGGACCGCCTCTTTCTACGGGCTCAGGAATTATCAGAAATCACATTTGCCTCAGTCCAGGATAAGCAGCAAACCGTCGAGCGGTTGTGCAGAATAATGATAGCCAGAGAAGAAAGGATATTAAAGCTTGCACAAAAACACTTCTCACTTGAATATCTGCTCAACATAAAAAAGAGGTTAATCGGAACTGGATTCATCGGCGGAAAAGCTGTTGGGATGCTGCTTGCCAACAGCATTATCTCAAAAGACAGTTCGCTCGATTTGAAAAGTGATCTGGAACCACACGACTCATTTTATGTCGGTTCAGATGTCTTTTACACATATATCGTCGAAAATGGGTGGTGGAAATTGCGGATGGAGCAAAAAACAAAGGACGGCTATTTCAAGGTGGCTTCTGAACTGAAAGAAAAGATGCTGACCGGCAGGTTTCCCGACCAGATTCGCGAGCAGTTCCAGGAAATGATAGAGTACTTTGGCCAGTCACCGATAATTGTTCGTTCCAGCAGTTTACTGGAAGACGCCTTTGGAAACGCCTTTGCGGGCAAATATGAGAGTGTCTTTTGCGTTAATCAGGGCAGCCCTGAGCAGCGATACGCACAATTTGAGAACACCGTCCGAAAGGTATATGCCAGCACCATGAACGAAGATGCGTTGACCTATCGACTGCAAAGAGGGCTGGATCGCCAGGATGAACAGATGGCTCTTCTTATTCAGCGTGTTTCAGGCTCGAACCGAAGCAACTACTTTTTTCCAGACCTCGCTGGTGTGGGCATCTCTCAGAACATCTTTGCCTGGAATCCTGAACTTGATACTAAAGCCGGGATGCTTCGGCTGGTATTCGGTCTGGGCACACGTGCCGTTAATCGTGTTGATGATGACTACCCACGGATAATAGCCCTTGATGCACCGCTATCGAGGCCACTTGCAGGAATGGATGATGTTAGAAAATTCTCCCAGAACTATGCTGACTTGCTGGACGTCAAAGAAAACACTCTGAGAACCGTACCATTGCAGGAACTCTTGCAGCAAAAGGACCTCAAACTGAACCTGAGTTTAATCGCCGTACCCGATTCTGAGATGACCAGGAAAGCCCGCCAGCTTGCCCCTAAAGGACGGGGAGGTAACGCTCGCCAATATTGGCTCATGACATTCGACAAGCTTTTAGCGGATACACCCTTTGTACAAAATATGCAAACAATACTGCAGAAGCTACAAGAGAATTATAACTACCCCATAGACATCGAATTCACCGTCAACTTCACCAGAGATGGTCGGTTAATGATAAACTTGCTTCAATGCAGGCCACTTCAAACAAAGGGACATCAGGTGAAAGTACAAATGCCTCGAGACATTAAGCAGGACAAAATTCTATTTAAATGTCAAGGCTATTTTATGGGCGGCAGTATTTCACAATACATAAAGAGAATCATATATGTTGAACCAAAAGCATATACAGACTTGCCACTTTCCCAAAAATATGACATAGCCAGACTGGTAGGAAAATTAAACAATCAAATAATTGACCGTGACACTACGCCTGCTATTTTACTTGGTCCAGGCAGATGGGGAACAACAACACCGAGCTTGGGGGTGCCTGTTAATTTTGCCGAAATTAACAACGTTACAGTGCTCACAGAGATTGCTTACGAAGGCGGCAACTTAATGCCGGAACTGTCTTATGGAACGCATTTCTTCCAGGACCTTGTGGAAAGCGACATCTTTTACATAGCCATATTTCCCCAGAAACAAGACGTGCTCTTTAACAAACAATGGTTTTCAGATATACCCAATTCACTGACCGAGCTTGCTCCTGATAGCCAAAAGTACAGCGACGTCGTTAAGGTATACGATGTGGCAAATGAACAGATACAAATTATATGCGACGTTGTATCTCAGCAGGCTATTTGCTTTTTTACATAAACAAGCCTGCGCACCTTTATCACCTTAATAACCAAATTCTCAACTTACTACAGCCACACTCTATGATACAAAATTTGCTCGCAAAAAATCGATCGTAAGATAACTGTACAGGATGCGTATATCTATTCATCGAATGTGCTTGTATTTTATGGATGAACAATCAACACTTTGCACGGAAAAAGCACGATGCAAGAATATTTTTGTTACCGGACTCAAATTTGGTGCCTTTTATATATGATTAGAACAAGCTCTTTTTCAAGCAGGTCCTAACCGAAAGAATAAAGACAAGGGCAAAAAAATCAATCGCAGACGTAAATTAACAATTGCTAATAGTTGGCTTTCAATGTGGAAGTATGGATTTCAAATTGATGGTTCTCACTCATGATATTGGTAAAGAATAACAACAAAATTGGGCATATTGAG
>CAYNTC010000275.1:0-3463 GCA_964399795.1 uncultured Pirellulales bacterium
TAATCAATAATCAATCTTAGAATGGCATCTGAGTATTCAATCCAGGTCGTCAAAGAGCTTCAGGAGCAATTCCGAAGCGCCCATCTGCGTCGGCCGGTACGCGTTAGCCGTTTCGATCCGGGCACAGAGCTTACCTATGATGTACAGGGTATTTTATCCCTAAGGGACGAGCCCCTTAGGGGCGGGTCCCTAGGGGACAAGCAGCCGGTCACAGCACGCGTTAGTATGATTGTCGAAAAATTTATAGGTGGAGGATTCGCCGGTCAGGTATACAAGGTTAAGATTCTAAGCAACGAGACGAATGGCAGCCCAATCGTTGGACTTGAGCCGGGTAAAATCTGCGCATTGAAGATTCTAATTCCGCCATCGACTTTTTCCAGGCTGTTCCGCGATCTTTTATACTGGATCGGTTTTCAGGGTCCCTTTCAATTGCAGGTCAATCCAGCCGCAGCTAAAGCAGGGGCGTTGTGGCAGAAATTCGCTCGGCGAGCCGCCGGAATTCGATTCGGCGATGAAAGTACAGTCGCTGATATCTACGCAGTACTTATAGATGAGAAACTCGGTAGCTGTGGTGAACTGCGTGAGTGGGTTGAGGGACGTACCTGGCGACTGGAAGTGGATAACAGAATGGATCTATTGAGGCGATGGCATCGAGGCAAACAAGTTGACCAGCGTCAGCTTGGCTCGCCCGAATACAGGGCCAAGCGTCAATTTATGCGAGATTTTGTCCGGCTTTTACACGATATAGGGGCGTACGAGTTTGCCAGGCAATACGAGTGGTCGACTGCTAAGAGTCAGCCCAACTGCCTTAAACGCAGTGGTACCGACAACGACCCTGCAGCAGGACTCGTCGCGGTTGACTTCAGAGCCGGACTTACGCTGCTGCCTTTTCTGCCGATGAGTCCGGGTGATTTTTTGCTCATAGCTAAGGGTATCGCACGGGCAAGCATCGTCCAGTTCGACCGCGGAAATCTTAAGAAACTTGAGGGCTTCATACAATCACATAGCAGCGATTTTTCAGATATGCAGGGTGCCCTGCAACAACTCAAAGACGCCGAGGCCGTATATCGTGACTCCGTTCCCGATATTACGCACAACCATGTTCGGCTGCTTTATAGTAGCAAGCTTTGGTCAACGATGCTCGATAGTGCGGTGACTGGCTGGAAGGTAAAAAATTATATCGATGAGAAATACGAGCACAAACTCCGAACCAGTAGATTTTTGACGCTGTTGTTTTTTGCTATCGGTGTGATTCCCTTTTTGGGCAAATTCGGTCGCTGGCTTTGGGCACGTCCGGATTGGCGCAGACACTATCGGAAGATGTTAACGAGCTGGGATTATTTTCAGCGTGCGTTTAAGGGCCGGATTGCTGAAAAGGTTATCATCTGGCATAGAGCCGGCCGCGTCGATGGTCAACGTGCACGAAAAATCGCTGAGCATGTCTGGCGATTCTTGTGTCATCTACCATTTTCGATCCTTCCAGCAGGATTGCACAGATTTCTGACGGATCCACAGTACGCAAGGCAGCGACTGGCTCACTACATTGTCCGACCTATCCGACTTTATTTTAACGCGGCACTACGCGAGCGGTGGCTGCGGGATATGGTCACCGAGGGTCAGCGCAAGCACATGCTTAGTGATGAGGACGCAGCCGTTATCCTTTCGCAGGTTAATGAGCCATTCATACAGAAATATCTTAAGAGCTTGGCAGTACATGTTTGTACCTTACCGGTAACGCAAATTGTCTCTGTGACAATTGCTGCGATATACTACTTCACACATCGAATGCAGCCGAATGCTTGGGTAGTAGGACTGGGCATTGTTGGCATCTTCCAGGTAACACCAATCTCGCCAGGCTCACTCGTTCGTGGGCTTTATGTGTTATACCTTGTGATTAGGGAGCGAAATTTCAAGGATTATAACATTGCTGTATTTCTTGGATTTTTCAAGTATATTGGTTACCTGGCATTTCCTATTCAGATGACGTATCATTATCCTGCGCTGGCTAGGTTCATGGCGGTGCACTGGGCGACGGAGGCTGTGCATGTTGTTCCGGTATTTGGTGAGCGTGGTGCGCTTCTTGAGCACTGGGTGTTTTGTCTATTCTATAATTGGCCTTTGACTATCCGCTGGCGGATGCGCAGACGTGCAGAACTTCGCATGTCTATAAAGCCGCGATACTGGCATGTAGGATTGTGTATTATAGCCGCCGTAATTCCGTTTGCACTTGCAGATGTCACTTATCTTAGAACTACAGCAGAGATGCCTGGCTTGCGTAATGTATGGTATCTCGTTGTATTAGTACCACTTGTCAGCGGGGCATTGGTAACTTTGGGCTGTGGCGGCGCAGCACTTACAAGGCGCATTTTGGCTGCGGCTACCTGGGGCATGTTGACCGGCCTGGCTCACACAATATTCTCAGTCGTTCTGGCCCATGTAAAAGCTCTCGACATGGATGGTTTTGTAGCAACCTGCCTGTGGCAAATGTTTATTTTTGCCATTCTTTCGACAGCAGGCGCGATAGCCACGGAGCTAAAACTGCCTGAGCCAGTCCCCGGTAATTAGGCCCCTAAGGTACAATAGGCATAAAAGACTCCGAACATTCAGCTAAAATTTCTGTATTAAAACTGATTTTTGGGCAAGAGATCACCATTTTTTGCCACAGTTTATGTTGATTTGCCGCTTGAGAACTCTTAAAATAATATAGTAAGATTTATTTGAGCGAGTTTCATCGAACAAGTCATTTTTGCTGGCGATCTTGATATAGTAGAAGAAAGGAGTGAATAGATGAAATCGGAATTCATATCCTCTACGCTAATCAAGATGGTAAATCAGAAGCACCTGCGAAAATTTCTCGCCAGGAAATTCGATGATTACATATATAAAAGTATGGTCAACAATGGCTCGCAGGATCTGAAATCCGTACAGATAAGAAGGTACCAGTTCTTGTCCGCAATGCTGCAGTGCCTGATCAGAAATATGGACAAGGGCTACGTATCAAACGAGATTGTAAAAAAGATAATTTATGTATTTGTGCAGAACAATTTCGTACGAGAGGATCAAAGTTACACTCAGGCAGCAGAGAACTTCGAGAAGAAGTATGGCGAACTGCCACCAACCTTTATTGTCGTTTCTCCAACACAGAGATGTAATCTAAATTGCACAGGCTGTTACGCTAGTTCAACAGCAAAATCGGCGGCGACCATACCTTATCCTTACGTTGACAGAGTCATTGGTGAGGCCCATGACCTTTTTGGTTGCAGATTCATAACCATCAGCGGTGGTGAACCATTCATATACAAAAGTGAAGGCAAGACACTTCTGGACATCTTCAAAAAGTACAATGATACATTCTTTTTAGTGTATACCAACGGTACAGTCATCGATGAGAAAGTAGCCGTAGAGCTGGCAGAAACTGCAAATGTTACACCTGCCATTTCGGTGGAGGGCTTTGAGAAAGAAA
>CAYNTC010000276.1:0-3458 GCA_964399795.1 uncultured Pirellulales bacterium
CTGAAGAAAAGTGTCAGCATTTGGGCGCATTCTGCGGTCCAATCCTGCGGAGCGATAAAAGTGCGTGTGGCCTCCGAATATACCGCGCTGCCGGTGTTGTTATAAACAAATGGCATCGACTGGGCACCACCGTGAACGGTATCCTTCTCGGCAAAAGGTGCTGTGCTGTAACCTACCTGCGAGCCATTTTCATCAATTTGCCAGCCGTCTTCCCATGCGTCAAATATCCTGTCCGGCTCAGTGTCATTATAGTCTTCAAAGTCGTCCACAACAGAGTATTCTATTGTGGAAAAGCTCCATGTATCGCCCACCCATAATGCAGGGCTTTCGGCACTATTGACCTCATTAATTTTCCAATAGTAGGTCTGGCCCAGTTCAAGGGACGGCGGAGCATAGCTGGTCTCACACTCGCCCGCAGGTACACCTTCAGGGGCGATAGTGCCCTCTGTAACGGCTTGCTCATCGGTGCTAAAGTATACTTCGTGCGTGGCTGCCTCTCTTCCCGCTCGCCAGCTAAGCACTGAATCCAGACCAATGTCTGTCTCATTGATATCCGGCTCAGGATACCTTGCATTGACAGGATTGTATAAGAACCGCACCTCACTCAAACTAAATTGTGCAGTTTCGCCCCAGTTACTGTTAGCGGTGATCTTGACATACTTTGCTACCGCACCGTCAAAGGAAATTTCGGTATTGTGAGTATAATCATCTGTACCTGGCGCTCGAGCAAATTCATGTACGCCATCCAATTGCGTCCAGTCGTTGGCATCAGTCGAGTACTCAATCGTAACTTCTTTCATACCCAAACCGAAAGCTGCCTCAAGCGCGGTATTAGAATTCCACACTCGCATCTCATGCAGTTTGTAAACGCGATCAAACTCATATTGTATCCAGGTCGGTTGAGGTCCGGTGCCACTACTTACCCACATTTCTGTAATATTTGTCGAGTGCTGGTCGCTATCGTTAAGTCCGGAACCATCAACAGTTTTTTCGGGCCCCATAGTTTCACTTTGCGAGCTGGAAGCTGTAGCCGCTATATTCATAATCGGATAAACAAAAGGCTCGACCGTAAAGCTCCAGATTTCACCCGGATATATCGTTGAGTCAGGTGGGGCATTAACCTCGTTGATCCGCCAGTAATAGGTCTGGCCGTATGCCAGAAGCCCATTTGGATCATAGCTGGCATCGAGCTGATCTTGGCCGACCAGTAAGCCCAGGGGATCGTTGGTTCTGCTGGCACTGTTAACATCCTCAAAGCTGGTGCCGAAATACACATCATGTGTGGCAGCATATTCTCCTGGGGCCCAGCTAAGAATTACGTCTCGGCAAATATCGTTGGCCTCATTAGCAGGGTAAGGCACAGATGCACGTCCTGGCTCTTCACCACCCAGCATGACAACCTGAATCTCTTCCGCTGTTAACGCCCGGTCATAAACACGCACATCGTCGATCAGGCCGTCCCAATAGCGTTCTGTTGATTCTGGATTATTGCCAATGAACACGTTTGTGGAAACGGTACCTATAGGCTCAGTAGTAGTGGCGCTGGCGTCAAGCACTCCGTCTAAATATACGTTGATGTTTTCACCATCAAACGTTCCGCAGGCGTGATGCCATTCGTCATAGCCAACCGCTGTGACTCCATCGATCGATGCGGTATCGGAGGCAGTCCAGATAGTGATACCGAAGTGGAACCTCGGATCATAGTTCACGTTACTAAGCCTCCAGGCACTCTCACCCTTAGCGACGGCGGCCCTCCAATCGCCTGGGATAGACCTAATAGTCACCCATGCGCAGACTGTTACCTCGTTTGTGGTGACATCGAAGAGCGGATCGTAACCGCAATTCACGTAGTCGCCATTACCATCACAATCCAGTGCACCATTTATCTTACCTTGCACCCACTGAGGGTCACCTATAAGGGTGCCGTCATTGCCGTTGCCGGACGAATCAGCAGCTATACCACCTTCCGTCTCATCAAGCTTCCACAAGCCGACAAGGCTCGGGTCAGCACCTTCGGCTATGCTCGCCAAAATGAGACATAGCACTAAAATAAAAAATACCAAATAATTCGTCATTCTACACATTATAGTCCTCCTTCAAAATCATTGTAAAATAACTTTCTTATTCTTCTCTTGGATGAAATCTGTGCCCACATAGCACAACCTCTTTGATCGGCCAGTGCATCCTTCCTCCAAGATCCAAACACGGATCAGCCAAAAATTCGGCTCTTACTACGGGGCTTAAAGAAGCCTTCGCAACAGACCTTGTCGCTGCTGCTGGAGCCCGAATGTATATATGGATTACTGCGTGTTGAGACTAAGGCTTACAGATGTTATTTGCCATACTATTTATACCACAAAAACCACCCTGACTTCAAGAAAAATCTCTCATAGAACCACTCCAGAAATTGAGGTAGTTTAGCCAAACCAATACTTGGCTTCCTTCTTCAGAACGCTAAACTTGCCATCGTCTCGGAGGAGTCTTCAACACCCCCAACAAATGGAAAACGTGACTACCTTATAGTCGCAGCCCTGCTCTGTCGAAAAGCCTCACTGTCATTTCGACAGTAGCCCCTAAGGGGCGAAGTGGAGAAATCTATTTATGGCATAGTCATTCAAAAACAGACCTGTCCCGAGCAAGGTCGAGGGATCTCTCGACTCGCCTTCGGCTTCCCTAAGGGACGCCTTACGGTGCGCTCGAGATGACATTCCGAATTCCTTTTTCAACAAGCGTTATAGCCTCTAATAAACAACAGGCGGTGGCTTATAAAGAGCAACGCGACCTACGACGCGACTTTGACTCTTGTCGGACACCAAGAATGTCGTAGTCATAGCCGATTCTGAGGGAAAGCCTATTAGAAGCGGCGCGAGCAAAATTCTTTGCCTCTTAGAAGTGCTGAACAATGAACTTGAAGGTTCCAATATATCTGTAGCAGATGCTCAAATCTGATCTGAATTACTCAACAAACTACGCATATGATCCCTAGCCCTTATGGGGATGGTTTTATTGAGTCAACCTATGCCACTATTCAATGAATCCTAATTGCAAACCAAATTCACCGCCTGACACAGTGATTTTATTCGAGACAAAGGCTGGCTGGAATCAATACGGTGGGACTGAGCCGTCTACTCTCGATAACCACGAGCCAAAAAGCAATTGCCCCCGCCTCGGCGGGGGCAAGCTTGTCCTCGTTAAAACGAGGAATAACTACATAAACCTCGTCGAAAGTAGAAATACTGGATAAAGAAAATTAGAAAAATCTATCCGATTAAATAACTGGAAAGAACTTATCCGGCTTAGTTGTATGACAGTAAATTACTCAAACTGACCGATTTTATTGTCATGCTGAGCCGAAAGGCGAAGCATCCGGCTTTAGCAAAAGAAAAACCATATTTTCTCTGGCCAGATTCTTCGCTTAACTTCGTGGAGTTTACCCTTGAGCCCAGCGAAGGGCTCAG
>CAYNTC010000277.1:0-3455 GCA_964399795.1 uncultured Pirellulales bacterium
TGATTTCCTCCAGCCGATGCGAGATATATACGACAGATAATCCCTGAGCGCGTAGTTGCCTTACTACTTCAAATAATCTTTTAACCTCGCGCTCTGACAGTGCTGAGGTCGGTTCATCCATGACGATAATAGTAGCTTTGCGCCTGAGCGCTTTTAAAATCTCGACAATTTGACAGTCGCCGGTCGATAGGTCTTCAACTTTAGCGGTTGATGCTATGTCAAAGTCAAAACACTCGGCTAATTTTTTCGCATTTGTTACCATCTGTTTCCTATCGACCATAAAACGCACAGGCCCTGTAAGCTCCGCACCTAAGAAGATGTTTTCAGCGACGGTAAGATGTTCTGCAAGGTCCAGTTCCTGATATATCATCGAGACTCCCGATGCCAATGACTGTGCGGGATTTGCAAAGACGTGCCTTTCGCCGTGAATCTCTATAGTACCTTCGTCCGGCTGATAGACGCCAGCGAGGATTTTCATAAGGGTAGATTTGCCAGCACCGTTTTCACCTACAAGAGCATGAACGGTACCGGCCCGAACGGTAAGACCAACTTTATCTAGCGCCTGAACGGGACCAAAATGCTTGGATATCCCCTTCATTTGCAAAGCAATTTTCTTTGTAGCAGTAGTGCGTTCTTGTGAAAGTGTTGTCATTGCAAATCAAGTAATTTTTTTATCCGAGGTTCGCTCAAATTGTCTTTGGTTACAAGCTCGACACCTGTATCTGCGTGCCTGGGAATATCCTTACCCTGCAGCTTGTGGACGATTGCTTTGATTCCATCATAGCCCATTTTATAGGGATTCTGGATGACAATCGAATCAAGCTCTCCTTTTTTGACACCTTCAACAAGCATAGACAAAGCATCAAAGCCGATCATTTTAATATTCCTATCTGCAAAAGCAGGATTACGCAGGGCCTGCAGTGCCCCAGAAGCAGTGGTGGCATTACAAGCAAAAATACCGTCAACCTCAGGGTTCTTTGTCAGCATATCTTCAGTGACATCTCGCGCCTTTGAAGCAGTAGGTGGATTGGGATATTTAGAGTCTATGATTTCGATGTCACTGAATTCACTCGAAATAGTATCTCTGAAACCCTTCACTCGGTTATCGGTCGATGCAGAGTTAGGTGTCCATTCGACAATTATTGCTTTGCCCTTTCCCTGGAGTATTTTGCCTAATCGCTTAGCAGCAAGGACTCCACCTTTATAGTTATCCGTTGCCATAAACGAGAGATATTTGTCTGTCTCGACGCCTGAGTCAATTATGACACATGGGATATTTTTGGCGTATATCTTCTCGACCGATGGTACCAATGCCTTTCTGTCATTAGGAGCCAAGACTATGCCCACAACCTGCTGTGCGATGCAATCCTCGATTATTTGAATTTGTCTTTCTCGATCTGTCTCGATTTCAGGGCCATTCCATAGGATATCATACTGCTCTTCTTGGCCTGCTTTTAATGCTCCTTGCCGAACAGCCTCCCAGAAAGTAGAGGCGGTCTCTTTGGGAATGACCGCGATTCGTCTGTTACTAGTGGTGCCCTTTCGCATAATGCCGATCACAATAAAAACGACCACCAATACGGCAAATAATATGATCCATAGTACGTTTTTCATAATCTTGGCTCCTTTTAATTTAGCTCCTGCTAACCTCGTATCGGATATCATCTAGCGCCCATCAATGCCAATGGGGCGGACTGTGAAGCTATATAGTATTCCTTAATCGGTTTACAAGATACAGGATTTCTACCTGGTCTGCAAGTTTACGACAGGATTCAAAGTGAAGGGTCGGGCAGACGGGTATGAAGTTTACAGCACCATGCCCATCAAGGTCGACACAGGGCGTAGCGTTGGGCACTTATCAAACTCGTCCTAATCTGTAATTGGTGGTTCCTCATTAGGTCCTAAAGGAGAAGGGACTAACACCTGCATGGGTCCTGTCCCATCCGGGTATCGACCGACAGATATATCCGTACTCTGGGCGCCAAATGTTACGGAGTCCAGAAGCATATTGTCGCGCTCATCTGTGTCGTACAACCAGACTGTTTCTCCCTTGGAGGCCGAGAGCTTGAAATTGGCGTGCAGCCCGGGTTCATCTTGACCGTCCTCATCCGCCCACACGAGCAGATAGTCACCCGGTTTGAGCGTCGTGCCCTCGGGGAATTGCCATTTGAGCGGGTTTTCTGGATTGTCACTTAAATACATGCCTGAAAGATCGACAGTCTGGTTACTGACGTTGAGCAATTCAATCCAATCATCATAATCGCCCTGTGGATCGGCAATAATGGTATTATTGCGTGCCATGAGTTCGTTGATTACAACAGGTGAAACATCTGCCTGGGGATAGGTCACGACGTGCGTATATACATGGTACTCTGCACCTTCAGGATCAAAGACTAAGGTGCCTGCCCCGTCATTTGCTGTTGCCTGCACGTAATAGCGCAGCACTGTCCCTACCGGGTAGTCAGGCAGGATGATTACAAAAACGCCGTCGAGGGCCTGGCCATCACCGTGTAAACCGTCATCTACCATAGCAGTGGGCTTAAACCGCTCTAATAAACCTTCAGCAATATATAAATCAACATTAGATACGCTCACAGAGTCGCCCAGATGCGCCGTTATGGTTATTTGCTGTCCTGTATTGTTCTGAGCAACTTCTTGGCTCACTGCGATGATTTCGGGAATCGATCGACCAAGTTCTCGGTTCGAGAACAACGAATCACGTCGATTTCGAACGAAATTTTTTAGTTCCTCCACCCCGTTGACAAACTGTTGGTAAGAATACAACTTCTTATTGTCGAGTTTTACCTGTTCCTCAATGAGGGCTCGATACGCATCGATTTTCGGGAAAAGGGTTTGTTCGGTTAAATAGGAGCTCAGGATCGTACGCACATGGGCAAGGTACCGCTGCCGGTACTGGCCAATGGCCATCAAGCGATACATAAGCGGTACGACCGGCTCATCTTCCCGCAAGAACACAGACCACGCACCTGTGTTGCCCCATCTCATACACGAATTAGCATCATATTGTATGACATGGATACTACCCGTTTCCGGCTCATAATAGAGAAAATAGTCACTGCCGCGCTTCCATATATACCCATCGTCGTCATGGAAGATGATCTCGAATGCGCACAACCACAGGGCCCGATCCACGTTAAGCACTTTTTCGAGCTCACCGGGCAACTGTTCCAACGGTGTGTTATTCAAAACGTCGCAGGTATTAATCAGACTCTCCCAGGGATCATCTTGCTTGGTGCTCTTCAGTTCATACGCCACCTCGTAGGCTGCCGGATCGCTGCCCAACCACGTCAGCGCTGCACTGCCGTCTCCAAAACCGCCACCTCCGTCGCCACCGGGCCAGCCACCAGCGGGAGCCCTAATGCCGCCGGGAAACTGTCCTCCGCCACCCATAAGCCATCCAGCGCGCCAGCGCGTGCCGTCGTTGCTCGGGAACC
>CAYNTC010000278.1:0-3454 GCA_964399795.1 uncultured Pirellulales bacterium
CTATTCGGCAAAGAAATCTGAAAAACTTTACCTTTTTATGGGACGAGCAAAATTCGTGCTGGATAATTAGTTCGTTGTCCTAAAAAATAATTTCGCATCTTCTCTGACAAAAGGCTGAAACCTCAAAAATCACAATGTAAGGTGAAAAAATACACCGCTAAGCGTTCCCCTTCTTATGGCCGAAGTTTTTGTTTTATAAGCAATTACGTACCTTTGAGAATGACAGGGTATGCTTGGCAATTGACCTCAAGCTGCGTTATTTCTTTGCCAGCTTTTAATTTGGCTCCATAAAACCGCGCTATAGAATACCGAAATTACAACGTTGAATTCATTATAAGCCTTCACGTAAGTAATTTTATCTGCTAACCTTGCAGAAATGCTCAAAGAATGCCGCCTGCGTGTAAATATCAAGCCCGGAGGTTATAACGCCGATTTACGAATAAAGAAGAGATTTTTCTAAATTATAGCCAAAACAGCAGCTACAATTACCAAACAGAAGTGCCAGCGTGTATCTATTGACTTGAACGCTTAAGGATGTTTAACGTTAACACCTATATTAACAATGCGACCACATAAACAAAAAAAATCCTGGCGAAACGCTGTTTTATCTGCGGATTCCATAATATTCTTTGCATGCTTTTATCTGTATGTCTGGCTGTTTATAGAACCATATCTTATTTATCACAGCTTCGGGAATTTCATAGCTTATCCGAACTTCTCGGTCGATTGGACATTCCTCAAGACACGTCTGGGTTATCCAGGTGGCATGGTTGAATACATAGGGGGTTTTTTATCACAACTATATTACTTTTCATGGCTGGGGGCGCTGGTCGCCACCGCGGTCGCCTGGCTTATGTATACTGCCACGAAAATTCTTATCCAGCCATTGGTAAAGATGAGATTTAAGCTCATCTGTTTCATACCGGCCGTGATGTTACTGATGATGCATAATCGTTATAATATTCAATTAACATCCTTTCTGACGCTGTCGGTCGTTCTCTGGTTCTCCGTTTTATATGAAAAAGTGCCCGTTCGTAACAGCACCGCTCGCATAGCAGTGTTCTTGGGCACGTTTGCCCTGCTCTACTATATTGTGGGTGGTACAAGCTTTGTCTTTGCTTTGCTCGCAATAGTCTATGAACTTTTCGCTGGACGACGTAAGGCTCTCAGCGTGCTATTTGCAGCGGTAGCAATAGGCACATATCTTGTCGGCAAATATATCTTTGACTTGCATATTGAGATTATCCATCTGCGATTGTCAGAGGTCCTATTCGAAAATGATCCATGGATTAAAGGCGTCGTAATTTGCATTTATTTTTTCTTTCCGATAGTGCTATTTGCATTGGGATTATGGCAAGAATTAGTGTCAAAGAAGGTCTCTACCAGCAAGCCCGAGATTATAGCTAAGGTTAAATCCTTAAAGATAGGATCGTTGCGACAGCTTTTCCAGAGCAAAAAAGCTAAATGGATTATAGAAACGGCTTTAGCTTTATTTATTCTCGCAGCAGGTATTTTTATTTCATTCGATGCAACAAAAAAGAAATTGGTGCAGATAGACTACTTTGCACACAAGAGGAGATGGTCTGATGTCCTGGCAAGCGCCCGTCAAATTCGGCCCGAATCATGTGGTACCTGTTGCATTCACGATATAAACCGGGCACTGTTCTATATCGGCCGGCTGGGAGATGAAATGTTCCGTTACCCACAGGAATTCAACGCTTTAATCCTTTCCCGTTCCGAATTTCAAAAACCCAATGGCAGAATATTTCTAAAAAGGAGCAGGCTTTTTTTGGAGCTTGGACACGTCGGAATCGCTGAAAGAGACGCATTCGAATATCTGGAGCTTGTGGGTAGCACCCCCAGAATTATCGAACAGCTTGCAACGATAAAGCTCGTCAAAGGCCAGACTGAGGCTGCGAAAGTATTCCTGAGAGCTTTGAGCAAGGATTTGATATTCGGCAACAGGGGCCGTCAAATCCTTCGACGCCTTGAAAGGGACCCCGCTCTTACCGGTGATAAATGGATCCAATATATACGGTCGGTCGCCTCAGAAACAGAAAGCGTTAGCTTTACAATCACCGCAGACGATTTTTTCCTGCAGCTTTTAAAGAAAAACAGACGAAACAGGCTTGCGTTCGAATACATGATGGCATGTTATCTACTGAACGGACAGGTGGACAAGCTCGTGGCCAACATTGGCCTTCTCAAGAACTTCGGCTATAAGAGACTGCCACGATACTACGAAGAAGCGATTGTGATTTATCTGGGCTCAGGACTTCCAAAAATGGATTTACACGACTGGCAGCCACGTCGCGAAACCATGCAGCGAGCACAGCAGGTCAATAAAGTCTTTACACTCAACGGCGGTAGACAAAACGAAAAGGCTATCAGGACGAAGCTCGGCCCAAGCTTCGCTGATAGCTACTTTTTATACTTCATCTTTGAAACACCAAGAACAAAACAATGAGAAAACCATACGTTTATCTGATACCGATCTGTTTAGTTGCTGCTGTGGCCGTTGTATTATGGCTTACATTAAATAAAAGTACGGTCACGGTTGAAAACTACAGATTTATTTCCCGTACTCCCAACATCAAGCCGGATTATACCGACACAGTTATCCCACCAAATATTGCGCCCTTAAATTTCGTGGTTCTTGAGCCGGGCGTAGAGTACTTAGTAAAAATACACTCGACACAAGGTGAGTCTATCGACGTTTACAGCAAAACGGGTAAGATTGAAATCCCCCTTAGGCGTTGGCAGTCATTATTAAATATCAATCGCGGCAAAAAACTTTTTTTCGATGTTTATGTAAAAAACAAAAACGGCATCTGGAGACGACATGCGACAATTACCAACGCCATCGCAAAAGAGAAAATTGACGGCTATTTGGTATACCGTTTTATGAAACCGTTATTCAACTGGTGGAGGAACATCGGCATTTATCAGCGTAATTTGGAAAATTACGATAAATCTGTGGTTCTACACGGCAGGTCTTTCAATGACGGCTGTCTTAACTGCCATACTTTCTTAAATAACAGGCCTGATTATATGACACTGGGTATCCGCAGCGCATTATATGGCAGTTCAGCTTTACTGGCAGGCGATGGCAAGGTAAACAAGATAGGAACAAAGTGGGGCTATAACGCCTGGCATCCAAGCGGTCGGTTAATAACATATTCGATGATTAAGGTTCGACAATTTTTTCATAAAACTACGAAGGAAGTTCGTGACGTAGTTGACCTTGACTCTGGCATCTGCTACTACCAGGTTGATAGTCAAAAGATAAAAACCGCACCAGCACTATCCGAACCGAACAGAATGGAGACATATCCGACGTGGTCTCCGAATGGTCGTTACCTCTATTTCTGCAGTGCCCCAATACTGTGGGTGGATCGCGAGACGGTTCCGCCGGTGCACTTTGACGAAGTCAAATACGACTTACGTCGAGTTG
>CAYNTC010000279.1:0-3437 GCA_964399795.1 uncultured Pirellulales bacterium
ATACCGGCTCGACTTTGTGGTGCAAAGAATCTGACTGAGGTTACTGAATTTACCCTGCGAATCGTGCCTGTTTTCTTTGGGATACTCTTGGTTTTAATGCTTTTATTAATACCTGATGCGCTTGGTCGCACTGCTGCAATATGTACAGCATTCCTCTCAGCTATATCTCCAGCCATGGTTTTCTACAGCCGGTACTACATTCATGAAACATTGCTTGTTTGCTTTACCTTTGGTGCTGTTGTTTGTGCCTATCGTTATATCCAAAGCACTAAAATCGCATGGATTCTGCTATCAGCCATATTTGTGGGATTGATGCACGCGACAAAAGAAACTTGTATTATTGCTTTTGGCTCACTTTTATTGTCTGTTCTATTTACGATTTTAGCCCAACGCAAAACTGGCGGTTCATTGGGCAGGACGTTAGAATCCATAAAATCAAAGCACATTATAATAGCGCTCATAGTTGCTACGGCGGTCTCAGCGCTTTTTTATTCCTCATTCCTGAAGAATCCTAAGGGATTTTTTGATTCGCTGCGTGCTTACGCTATTTACCTTGGCAGAGCCGAGGGCGATAGCCACCATATTCATGCTTGGTATTATTATTTAAGAATGCTCATTTTTTCCAAATATGGACAAGGGCCAATTTGGACGGAGGCCTTTATTGTTTTATTAGCGATAGTTGGCTTTATCACGGCAATAACAAAAAAAGGTCTGTACGATTGCAATATACACTTTGTGAGGTTTATTGCTTTTTATACACTTGCGATGACTGTGTTCTATTCAATGATCCCGTATAAAACTCCGTGGTGCTTGTTAGGTTTTCTGCATGGTATGATTTTACTTGCTGGTGTTGGAGCTATGGCACTGATAGCGATGGCTCGAAAGACTTTGCCACGTTTGATTGTTATTTTACTGCTGATAGGTGCTTTTACTCATTTGGCTTGGCAGAGCTATCGAGGCAATTACATATATTATGCTGATCCCTGTAATCCTTATGTTTATGCCCACCCTACAACAGATGTGTTTACAATAGCTCACCTTGTTGATGAATGCGCCCAGGCCCATGAAGCTGGCCAAGATATGCATATTGAAGTTGTTTGTTCTGACCATGATTATTGGCCTCTTCCATGGTACTTGCGTTCATTTACGCATGTTGGATGGCGTGACAGTGTGGATGATGAGGTGGTATCAGCTCCGCTTATTATCATATCGGCAGATTTAGAAGAGGCGCTTACAAAGAAGCTTTACTCACCTACCTTGCTTGAGAATCGACAAATGTACTTGTATCTACTTGACAAGCCATACTATTTGAGTCTTCGTCCTGATGTTCATTTGCTTGGCCTTGTTAGAAGAGACCTTTGGGATCGCGTACATAGCGGTCGGCCATAGTAGAAACTGATGGAAGATAAAGCAAAAATGCAGAAATCTCAGCAGGAAATGCCACTTGTTGAGGTATCTTGGACTTCAATACCAAACCTGCATCGCTTTACTCATGAAGCGATGGCGACGACTTTCGAGATCATAATATGCAATGATGATGTTAATTATGCTCGCCAGGCCTCTAATGCTGCCTTTAGTGAGCTTGACCGTATTGAGCAAGAACTCAGCCGATTTATCGAAAATAGTGACATCTCTCGGATCAATAACCTTGCCGCCGGCCAATCGTTAAGGATAGGTTTGGCTGCTTTCGAGTGTTTGGACCTCAGTGTCCAGATGTATAACCGGACAAATGGTGCATTTGATGTTACGATGGGTTCTCTTGTGGACCATTGGTTAGCTAAGAGAGAAACTGCTCACGGACCTGTCCAAGAGAAATTGGACCATGCTTTTGGGCAGAACGGTGCTAACCTTATCCAGTTAGATGAGGACGAACATACGGTGACACTCTTAGTTAGCTCCTTACGCATTGACCTTGGCGGTATCGGCAAAGGCTTTGCGCTTGACCAAATGGCTGAGTTTTTACATGAATGGAGCATCGACACAGTTTTGCTTCATGGAGGCTATAGTTCTGTTTTAGCTCTTGATCCTCCTGCTGGGATGGAGGGTTGGCCGCTCACGTTGAGTAATCCTTCTAATCGCGAACAGACCCTGGCACGCCTATCTTTGCGGCGTCGTGCTGTTAGCGGCTCCGGCTTGCTGAAGGGTCCTCATATAATCGACCCACGCACGGCTAAACCGGTAGAAGGCAAACGTGCCGCTTGGGCCTGTGCAAATAACGCTGCAGTTGCTGATGCTCTTTCCACTGCTTTTATGATCATGGCTCCGAGTGAGATCGAGAACTTTTGTCGGCTTCATAAGAGTATCCTTGCTATGGTTATTGTACCAGAGTCAGAGACGCAGAAAGATAGCGTTTTGCATTTTGGTCCTTGGGATGAGGGGGCCGTGCTGAAATAATACGCAGATATTTATTGCTGCAATTGATGTGATTCGTTAACTTGTTGAGAGGGTGCGTTTAATAGTTATCAGTTCAGAGAGAATACGCCATATGCTTCGGCTCGGCGAGAGTCTGCTATCGCGGTCGCAAATCCAGTTTAGAGGGAATTCTTTTATTCGGTAACCTTCTTTTAAAGCTCGCAGTATGATTTCGATATCGAATGCAAAACCATCTGTCAGGGCTTCGCTATAGAGTTTTCTGGCGATGTCGCCACGATATATCTTAAATCCACACTGTGTATCACTCAATTGAGATGGGATTTTCATGTATAAGACCACAAACCAATGAAAGAGCTTGGAGCAAATTCGGCGGTATAAGCTCTGGGCTTTTCCAATGTGACACCCTTGTAGTTTTCTTGAGCCGTGTGCGATGTCACAGGTTTGGCCTTTTATCATCTTTAGCCCGCGAAGAGTATTTTCGTAAGGCACACACAGGCCACTGTCAGCAAAAAGCACATATTCACCATTTGTTTCTTTTATGCCTGTGCGAACTGCGTAACCCTTACCATGGTGAGGCTCGTAACGTATAACCTTTAGCTTCACGGTTGGGGGAGTTTTAACTGCTTTGGCGGCTTCTGAGGTATTATCTTCGCTGCAATCGTCAACGATTATAATTTCTCCCTCCAAATGGTTGTCGACTAAAAACTTTGCTGCTGCCTCAATGTCGTGACCTATTTTTTTGCTTTCCTCAAATGCCGGTATTACCACAGACAAATCCATAAATCCTAAGCTGCGACTATCAAAACAGCCCCTTATCTTTGTATGGTAATTGCATCGGCAGTTTCGTGTATTTGGTCAGGCAGGCATATCTTAGCCGATTTCTTCGTCGATCCAGCCAAGCAGTTCCTTTAGGTCCTCAATAGTAATGTCGCCCATGTGAGCGATGCGGAATGTCTGTTCCTTCAGTTTACCGTAACCATTGCCGAAAATCGTGTTGTGCTTTTGCTGGATCGCATTTATGGTCTCAGCCACATTGATGCCTCGTGTGTTCTTGACCGCTGTAA
>CAYNTC010000280.1:0-3381 GCA_964399795.1 uncultured Pirellulales bacterium
ACTGGAGCAATCAAAAACATCCGTCCCTAATTCGTTAAAAACTGTGAACGGTTACGATTTTTGTTTATACAACTTATTATTGTGTAAACTATGGACAACCACGAATGAATGGGGACAGGACACAGAAATTCTGATGTTCGTTGCACATCGTTCAATTCTTTGTAATCCCCCCAACGTAAAGTTGGGGGCTAAGCCAAGAGGAACGGTGTACCAAATCTACTCTGCTAATCCAACATTACGCCAAGAATTCTCCGACTATTTATGCTCACCCATTATTTGGGCAATTTTAGGCTCTATAGCCTCGGCCCATATCTTGTATCCGGCTTTATTGGGATGCAGGTAGTCCGGCATAACGTCCTTACTCAATACTCCATCTTCCGTCAGAAAGCTACTATTGATATCAAGGTAATGAATCATCTTGCCGTCATCTATCCTTGAAGCCAACAGACTGGCTGTGGCATTTTTCTGACGCTGAGCCGAGGATTTGGGATTGCGTGGGAATATCGCTAATAAAAGTATCTTAGTCTTGGGCAGCTTAGTACGCAGCCTTTGACAGATAGCGATGATTCCATCGGCGATCTCCTCGGCTGTATTGTCCTCACCATTTGAATTGTTCGTGCCAATCATAAGCACCGCGAGATTCGGACGGATACCTTCCAAGTCCGAATGGTCCAACCGCCACAACACATGCTGTGTACGGTCTCCACTAAAACCCATATTGACCGCGTTTCGCTGTGCATAATAATCATCCCAGATTCCCTTGCCCACGTTTTCCCAGCCATGGGTGATAGAGTCGCCTATAAGAAGCAAGTCGACATTTCCCTTTCTCAACCGTTCATTAACAGCTTCATGACGCGGACCCCACCATTGGACAGCCCAATCGACGGTCTGCTTCACAGGTGTAACTGCCGAGTGATTCTTGCCCTCGACCGATTTGAAAGCAAGCTCCTGCTGACTGGCACAGCCAGTGAGTACAGCACCTGTCATCATCAAAACGATAATGGCTGTCATCTTTCGTATCATCTGCTATCCCTTTCTATTTAAGTTACCTAACATTGCAGTTGCCTGGCAACATGTATATGACATCCGTATGCGGCACCCGGTTCAGAACGAATCCGTATTTTGCGAAGCGAAATCATGCTTGTACATTTTAGTACACGCTGTACAATTTTTTATGACCCCCAACGTAAAGTTGGGGGCTAACCCATGAGCAACGGTGTCCAGGAGCTAGCCAAAAATTTTATCGCTTCGTCAGGGTACGCTGCAAGTCATTTCTGGATTGGCGCATTTTTTCAAAAAAACCGCTTGACAGGTAATAAACAACACTTATCTTCTATCGCTTAGAGTTCAGGCTTTTTTTCTATCCAAAGAAAAGCGGTTTGATTATCCTTGGAACTTAAGCGAGAATGTATCGTAAGAATTATCCAAAAAATGGGAGGTGCAATAACGATGGATAAAATAGCGAGATTAATACCAGTGATACTTTTTGTGCCTGTGATAATTTTCTGCCTAGCTGGATGCGCCCGGTACAAGATGGTCTCAGTCACAACTGACCCTAACACGGCCGTAGTCTATATAAATGGCGAGGAAAGCGGAATCACGCCGCTGACAAAGAAGCTCCGGTTCGATAATAAGTTCCAAGAATATAAAGTAATCGCTAAAAAGGGGCCGTCATATAGAGACGGAGAAGCAATGATACGTCTCGAACCCAAAGAGGAAACAGAATATCACATCGTCCTGGAAAGGATCGAAAAGACTGTGAGGATCAATACCAATCCCGACATGGCCACTATCTATATAGACGGAATTGAACGCGGAATCACACCTTTAACAAAAACCTTGCTGTTTGCCAACAAGGATAAGAAATACGAAATCGTAGCTAAAAAAGAAGGGTACAAAGAGGGTCGGCTAAAGATTGGCTTCAGACCTGAAGATAAAAAACAATATGACCTCGATCTGGAAAAAGTTGAGACGGTTTCTGTTGAATTAGTGTCTTTCGAGCCAAAGGTAACAGAAAAAGGCGTGAAGCTGGCCATCATTCGCAAACCGACACTTGCATACCTCGAGATCATCGAGAGATCGCCGAATGCCAAGAGCGTAACTCGGGTTACAAATAACGAGGATCGGTCTTTCCAGATCGGTTCACCAATCTTATCGCCGACCGAGGATGTCTTAGTGTATCGTGTAATTGTTGAAGAGGAGGAAGGAACCTCGTACAGCAATATCTGGAAAACGACCATTGGTTCATTTGGGAAAACACGAGTGACCTATGGGAAATGGCGAGATCTGTTTCCATCATTTACTCCGGACGGCCAGTATCTGGTGTTCAGTTCGAACCGCACAAGTGCGAATCCAACCTTATGGCGGATCAAATCTGATGGAGGTGGCGGAATAACAAACATCACAAGCACATCGGCTGAGGATTACCGGCCTTCAGTTTCTCCGGATTGCAATACAATCGCCTATACTTCTAATCCTCCCGGGACGGAAGAACCTCAAATATGGAAGATAAACTTTAATGGCTGCCTGCCCACTCAACTGCGCGAAGGTGAAGCACCGCAGATTTCATCGGATGGAAATAAGATACTTTTTGTCCGTACCGACAAAATCAGCGGAAAAAAGCAAATATGGCATATGAGCATAGAGGGTATCAGCGAGACCCAGCTAACGCAAAATATCGATTATGATGCTATTAATCCTAAATGGTCGCCCGACGGTAAATGGATAGTGTATGCCTCCGATGAAGGTTTCGACTCAAGGAAGAGAAAGAATTTCGACATCTGGCTGATGACCGCGGACGGTTCTAAAAAAACACAATTAACCACAAACGGTTCCAGAGACGACGGACCCTGTTGGAACCATACCGGCAAGTTCATCTATTTTAGGTCAAACAGAGGTGGTAACTGGAATATCTGGCGATTCGAACCAATAATGCCTTAAGACAACAGAAATAATCAAACCGCAACTGCGCAAATCCAGGCAGAAGTAGATGTGATAAGCCTGGGCACCAAGGGACAAGATAGATTATCTACTCAAGAAGGAGGCTTCTTGAGTTCCTCGATTTTTGGCAAATCCTTAAGTGAGTTTAAGCCAAAAAGTTCCAGGAATTTTTTCGTTGTACCATAGAGCATAGGTCTTCCCAGGACTTCAGCCCGGCCTACAATTTTGACCAATCCTTTGTAGCAGAGGGAACGAATTATATCGCCTGCCGCGACGCCCCTTATAGCCTCTATATCAGCACGCATAACAGGCTGTTTATATGCGATTATCGCTAGCGTCTCCATAGCCGCAGGGCTTAGCTTACTGTCGCCGCGCACTCGAAGTAGTTTCTTAAGCCAATGATTGTATAGATTTAAGGTTAGCATTTGATAGCCTCCAGCA
>CAYNTC010000281.1:0-3377 GCA_964399795.1 uncultured Pirellulales bacterium
ATAAATTTTATTGACCCACAAGGAAGAAACAGTTATCATTTATATATTGTTTGTGAATGTGAACACAAGTTCTAATAGAGCGTAGTTTAATGAAGTATTGCAAAATTCCAGATGAAACAATTCGCCGGTTGCCGGTCTATTTGAGGGGTTTATTGTTCGCAGCCGAGCAGGGTAAAGAGCGGATATCCAGTCAAGACTTAGCTTATTTTGTAGGTGTGAATTCCTGGCAGGTAAGGAAGGATTTCTCGTATTTTGGAGGTTTTGGCACACGTGGCGTAGGCTACGAAATTGACAAGCTTGCTCGACAAATAAAAAAGATTCTTAGAGTTGATGTTGTTAAAAGAGCAGCTTTGGTTGGAGTAGGTAATTTAGGCTCGGCTGTTCTGGCGTATTCTGGTTTCAAGATGTATGGATTGGAGATCGCTGCGGCTTTCGATGCCGATCCCAAGAAAGTTGGCAGGAAAATAAATAATGTGAAAATTGAGGAGGTATCCAAGCTCCGAACGCTAAAAAGACGCAAAATAGAACTTGCGATAATAGCTGTTCCGCGAGATGCTGCCCAAAAGATAGCGGATAGCCTGGTTAAAGCAGGGGTAAAGGGCATCTTGAATTTTTCTCCTTGCTATATATCGGTTCCGAAGAGGGTGAAGGTAATAACTATCGATATTGCTATGGACCTTGCCCGGCTGCCCTACTATATGCCGGCGGGTTGAGTTAAGAAAAAGCACGCGATTCTTAAAACCGCTTAGCATAGTTCGCTATAGTATGTTGTTGAATAAATATGGATAGCATCAATAGACAGGATTGAAACAAGGCGGGATAATGAAAACCGTGTTTATAGTCAAGTTGAAACCCTTGCTGGATGCCGTTGCCGGTGATATGGACCTCTATACACCGAAAAAGGCCGAGCAACATTATGTCTATAAGAGATATGATCCGTCCGCTGACACCGACGTTGAGTTCAACAATATCCGCGCGTGTACACCAATCAAGGAGTTTCTCTTTCCGCTGCGTGAGCTTGCCGCCATTTTCCCGGAGCCGGTAGAGCCGGAGCAAATAAAGCCGTTTGCGGTCTTCGGAGTAAAAAATTGCGATTTGCGCTCGATTGAGGTTCTGGACAAGGTGTTTCTCGAAGCGGAATTTGAAGACCCATATTACGTTGCTCGTCGGGATAAGATGTTTATAATCTCTGCTGATTGTTTTGATCCGGGTGAGAGTTGTTTCTGCAATGTCCTTGATGGTCGGCCCTGGCCGGAGAGCGGATTCGACTTGAATGTCTGTCAGGCAGGGGACGGCTTTATTATCGAGATCGGCTCGAATAAAGGAAATGATTTTGTCCAAAATCATAACGAGTTGTTCAGTGAAGTTCCTCAAGGTGCGTTAGCTGAGCGGGACAGAATAAGAGAACTGACGCAAAAACAGCTTGAACAGAATAACGCTGAGCTGAAATTTGACATGCCCATCAGAGATGTAATGAACGCCACTTATGATTCCTACGTCTATGACGAGGAGGCAAAGACCTGCGTTGAGTGCCAAGCCTGCACGAGGGTTTGTCCTACATGTCATTGTTTTTATCTCTATGATACGAAGCAGGAGGATTATTTCAGCAAAATGAAGATGTGGGACAGTTGCATGAGGATGGCCTATGCTCAAGTTGCAGGCGGAGCGAATCCGCGGAAGATACTCGGTGACAGGCTAAGGCATCGCTTAATGCACAAGTTTGTTTATTTCCTCGACAGATACGGCCTTCAAATGTGCATCGGCTGCGGCAGGTGCGTAGATGCTGAAGCAGGGGACGTAGACATCCGAGAAGTGCTCAAGAAACTGAACAAAGAGCTAAGGGATAGTAAAGAGGCAAAAGTTACGAAATGAAGCCGAGTCTTTATCAACCTATTAATGGTGAGATCGTTGAGATTATAGATGAATCTCCGACGATTAAGAGCTTTGTCGTTGTTCCTGAGAAGCAGGTAACGTTTAGTACCGGTCAGTTTGTCGAGCTGACTCTCCCGGGCGAAGGTGAAGCACCTTTTACACCGTCTTCATCACCGGCTCAGGCAGATAAAATGGAAATAACGATCATGAAAGCCGGGAGGGTAACGGCTCTTTTGCATGAGTGCAATAAGGGGCAGAAAGTCGGCATTCGTGGGCCTTTCGGCAATGGCTATCCCGTTGATGATTTCGTCGGCAAGGAGGTTTATATCGTTGGCGGTGGTGTGGGCTTGGCACCGATTCGCTCGTTGTTCTTAACATTGGTTGACAGAATAAAAGACTTCAAGTCTGTGGTGTGTCGCTATGGTGCCAGGACACCGAAAGATTTTATATATAAGAAGACATTATTTGGGCGCTGGCAGAAAATTGATGGAGTAAATATTAAACTCACAGTCGATGAGGCGAACGGTGAATGGAAGGATAATGTTGGCGTAGTAACTACCATTCTTGAGCCAGGTGACGTAGACATTAAAAACGCCGTGGCAGTGGTCTGCGGCCCGCCTATTATGATGAAGTTCGTGACACTAAAGTTATTGGAGTTCGGATTCGCTGCTAAAGATATATATCTCTCGATGGAAAAGAATATGAGCTGTGGCGTAGGAAAGTGCGGCCATTGCATGATTGGAAAATATTATGTCTGCAAAGACGGCCCTGTATTTACCTACGAGCAGATAAAGGACTACCCGAATATTTGGGACTAAAAGCGTAAAGCTTAAAACAAAAAATGTAAAATTGGACAAGGAATTCATGAGTTTTGAGTTTCTAATTATAGTTTTTAGCTTTTAGCTTTTAGCTTTCAGTTTTTAGTTTTTAGTTTTTGTATACGAGATACAAACTCATGGGCGCAAAGTTGATAATCGATCTGGCAAAGGCAGAGCTTCAGGAAGAGTCGAATGTTCAATGTTCTTATAAGCATCATCCTGAGAACAAGGGATTCGATTCATTGCTGGAGATGATTCGTTTTGCTTTAATCTGTCGCAAATGTGAGTCGGCTCCTTGCATAGCCGCCTGCCCGCAGGATGCACTTGAGAAGGTCTCCAGTGGTAGTAACGACGCCGGCATTCTTAAGCGGGCCAATATGTTGTGTACCGGCTGTGGTACCTGTGCGATAGCATGTCCGTTCGGAACTATATATACGGACTTGATACCCTTTCCCAGCAGCGTCTGCGATGTGTGCAGAGGCAGGCTGGCACCGGGCGAAAAACCGCTCTGTGTTAGGACTTGCACCGATGGCAGTATTGACTATGGCGAGGTTAAAGTCGAAGGCGATATGGTAGAAATTTTTGAAGATATCGTGGTGCGAGTAGCTGGTGGCACTACGTGGGAGCCGTTTTTGAGGGATACGGAAAAGGCACAAAAATGATTGATGTATTTCAGAATCTGTTCTG
>CAYNTC010000282.1:0-3371 GCA_964399795.1 uncultured Pirellulales bacterium
GAAAATTTGCGGACACGCATGAAGGTGCTATAGCCCATAGCGGCTTATTAACAGACCAGCTCCGTCCAAAAGAATCCTTCCAGATGCTCAAGAGACTGCACGATAGCATTTTTCATAGATGAATTGTTATGTATACCCTGTAGTATGTGAACCGATTAGTGTCAGATGTAGTACAGCAAAAATACTATATTACATAGTTCTCATGCTTAGACTTTTAGATCAACGTGAGTATTTGCTGAGAATTGCCTAACTTCGGATAAGGTTATTCAGGAATTCTGATGTCAAATAACACGTTATGTATTAACTTCAAACAACAAACCGAAGCCAACCAAGAAAAGCTTCGCTCGTTCTCATTTATCATCAGCGCCTTTATAGCTGTGTGCCTATCCGTCGGTTTTATTTTATATAGCCTTTCGAGCTCGCAATTTACCAATCTCCAAATTGATGATAGAATAAATCCCAATAAAGCAACGGTACAGAGTCTGGCGAGGCTACCTGGCATTGGAGCTACTAGGGCTCGCGCGATAGTTACTTACCGTGAGAACTTTACAAGGGGCGATAGCGACCTCGCGGTATTTCAGAACTCCAATGACTTGCGGAAAGTCAAAGGCATTGGTCTTAAAACTGGACAAAATATAGAAAAATGGCTTTGCTTCGAGTAGGATTTGTTACGTTCAGCCTCGTGTTTAGCATAAGCCTTCTGTTAAGTCTAAGCTCGATTATCAAATATGGCCGATAAGAAAGAAATATCTCAAGTCAATGTAGAATTTACCACAGGCCAGGAACTGAGCCAACGACATGGCCCCGTTTATGCTTCGGCTGTTCTTACTATCTTTATTTTCTTGCTGGTCGTTTCTTTCGCTTTGCCTCTGATTCGATTGGGCAAACCCGAGCTTGGTAGCCCACATGAAGCCCGCGTCATCGTAACAGGTACTAACATGGCTGAATCCGGCGACTGGATTGTTCCATACTTCAATGACGCTCTACGTCTGCAAAAGCCTCCTTTACCATATTGGACCATTGCCGTTCTGGTTAAAATCTTTGGCCCATTAGATGAATTTCTGTTCCGCTTGCCTTCGGCTCTCATGGGCATCGGCGGTATCATCCTCACTCTTATGATAGGCCGGGTTATGTTCGGGTGGCACATAGGGTTATTGGCTGCACTTTTCCAGGCCCTTACAACCAAATACATAATCGAGTCTCGCCTGGCGAGGGTAGATATGTACCTGACTTTTTGGGTAACGGTCTCGTTATTACTGCTGGTGGTAATCTTTTTTGGCAAAAAAAGGCGTGACTGGCTCTGGTTGATTCTCTGGGCAGCGATTGCCATGGGCTTCTTAGCAAAATGGCTCGCTGTATTCATGTTTGTTATGCCTCTGATGTTATACGGTCTTTGGGCTTATCCGCAACGCAGACCTCGTTTGACTTGGCACCTGCTTGGTATCTTTATCTTTTTACTATTAGCTTTTTCTTGGGTAGTTGCGCTTGTCGGAAGATTGGGATGGGAGACAGTACAAGCAGGCTGGGCGCGGGAAGTTAGCGATAACATCACTTCCCCAGTTCATCGCGCTAATCATGGCATCTTTTATTATATCCCCCAGCTTTTTGTGTTAGGCTTTCCTTGGTCTGCTCTGATTCCAGCAGCACTGACGGTACCATTTTGGGCACAGGCCAGGCAACAAAGAGACAAACTTTTGGGTCTGCTGCTATCTGTTATTGTTGCTCTGGTTATTTTGTCGCTAATTAGTAAGAAAAAGGCTGATTATCTCCTGCCAGCACTACCTTTTATGGCAATTCTCGCGGCAAAAACCTGGGAAGTTTATGTCGGTGAGATCGCTATGCCTGGCAGGGGGGCTATGAAATACTGGCGCCGCGCTCTTGGATTGCTTCAGGCAGCAGTTTTCGTAATCGCTGCGATAGTAGTTTTGTCTTATTGTTTCTTAGACACAGAACAGAGGCGTTATGGTGCCATTGCCGTTTCTGGCCTGAGTTTAGGTAGCGCCGGAGTTTTCGCTTTATTTTACATACAAAGGGCCAAGGGGTGGTCGGCTATTATATCATTGTTCCTTGGTACTGCTGTTTTCTCTTACATACTTTTCGGATTTTTTATGCCCTATGAGACAAGAATTTCTTCTGCAGATTTTGCTCAGAGCATTGCTAAGGTTATCGGTGAATCTCCACTCGTGTATTTCCAAGACAGAGATGATACACTAATATACCATCTTGATCGCACAATTCCGACAATAAATAATTTTGAGCAACTGCGCTTACAAGTAGAGGAGCATCCAGAAACCTTCGTCCTGGTGCAAAGCGAACACCTTGATACTGCCAGGCAGGTCGCCGACCACGTCATCTTGCATCATCCAAGATTTCGTGATGTATCTCTGCCCTTGCCAGGAAAAGATAAAGAAGCAGTGGATATTTATCTTTTGCACAAAGGTAGCGTTGGCATACATCCGAAGGAATTTACTGCCTTTCCACCCCGACCACCAGGCTGGCTAAACGTAAAGAATGTTTGGCTGGCGTTTGGTTTTCTCGCACAGGGGATGTTTTTTTGTCGTTTTCTTATACAGTGGATCGTATCGGAAAAGAAAAAGCAGTCTGTTATACCGGTGGGTTTTTGGTGGCTCAGCCTCGTAGGTGGGATCATGCTTTTTGGTTATGCCGTTCATCGAAGAGACCCGGTTTTTATCGTGGGCCAGGGCGCAGGAGTTCTAATCTACTTGCGGAACTTGTACTTTATTTACGCCAAACGTTTGCAGAAGCAAGAGCTTTTCACTAAGGAATCCAGGCCCCAAACGGGCTTAAACCACTCTGAGCCGGCAGGAGAAAGCCATGACAGCAAATACAACCATTGATCTGTCGGTAGTTATTCCTGCCTACAATGAAGAGCAGAACATAAAGCCGCTATTGGATCGACTTGGTGAGGCCCTAAAGCCACGCAACCATTCTTTCGAGGTCGTGATGGTCGATGATGACAGTACGGACAAAACACTTCAGCTTCTGAAGGAACAAAAAAAGTCGAAATCTTGGCTCCGTGTAATCACCCTTGACCGCCACTTCGGCCAGACATGTGCTATGGCTGCCGGCTTTAGCGCCGCTCGCGGTGCGGTTATTGCCACTCTTGATGCAGACCTGCAAAATGACCCAGCCGAGATTCCCCGTTTAGTGGATATGCTTAACGGATGCGATGCCGTCACCGGCTGGCGTACAAAGCGCCAGGATCCTTGGCTACGACGCATTTCAACACGCGTTGCCAATGCTGTGCGGAACAAACTCTCAGGCGAATCGATTCACGACTCTGCCTGTTCTTTAAAGGTTTACAAGCGTGCCTGTCTTGATGGCCTGGTACTTTATGACGGCATGCACCG
>CAYNTC010000283.1:0-3352 GCA_964399795.1 uncultured Pirellulales bacterium
AAGGCGATATATGTCTTTGCAAATAAAAGACTTATCAATAATAATGTTAGTAAATCGGTCAGTTTGAGTTCTTTAAAAAAGAGTTTGAGCATCACTGCGATACGAAGCAGGATACCGAGAGTCAGCTTATAAAATTTTAGGGCGGTCATTGCTTGGTCTGCTCGTACTTTGAGTTACAGCCTTCTTGGTTCTGTACAACAAGGTGACCAACCCCCACTTTTGTTGGCCACTTTAATCAAATATATCGGCCGATGTTCTATAAATCTTCACTTTTTGAGCCTTTCTCGTGCTCCATTATTGGCAAATCCTTTCAAGTTCCTGCACATCTCCCCCAAATCTCTATACTTATAAACGCTCTTATTCTTCCCAGAAAGCAATATGACCTCGACGCACCTCTATGCCCCTGGGCTTGCCCTTGGACAACCAAACAAGAGCAGAATTCTTTCTCCTTCGTTTATTCAACCAGAGTTGGTGTACAGTAATTTAAAACGGCTCTATTAGCCATCTCACTTTCAAAACGATACGTTATATGATTTTTGAGTCTTTTTCGTTGATAAGGGAGATGAGTTAAGAAGCTACTCGGCTTTTCTATAAGCTGTCTGGCTTATATCGGCCTTTACCTGTCAAAATATGAGTATTGCGTCATTGTTTTTCATATCCGCTCGCGTCGCAAAGCCTAAACAAAGCCACAATTCACCGCCCCCAATACCCCATGGTTACAGGCAGTAATCCCAATCCCGAAGTACTTCGGGATGCAAAAGTTCACAACTGGATGTAGAGGAGATGGCGTAACATCAAGCAGGGGATTAGAAGAAATCCTGATTTTGTAGCATCTGCTGTTTGGAATAATTCATATCTCGTAGGATCTCTGAAGCTTCTATAGCGTACGGAAATTGTATTTTTGTCTGCAAACATACCGGAAGTTCATTCTTATTTCTTACGTAATTTTAACCATTCCGTTACTTAAAGGAAGCGAAGGTTCTTGTGAAGGATTGGTTATTGGAATATAATCATAACCATCCGCATAGTGGATTGGATTATATGACGCCAGCGGCGTTCCTGGCCCATAAAGACTTTTAAAGCTATGACTTTAGTGTAACGCCGGAGCTTCCCAAACAGAAGATTCTGGAACCGTCACGAAGCGAGTGGATTGATAAGAAAGAAAACTACTGTCTTGTAGGCTCACCCGGCACCGGCAAGACGCGCCTGGCGATTGCGTTGGGACTGGTTGGCTGCCGAGAGGGATGTAAGGTACGGTTCTTTACGGGTGCAACTTTAGTCAACCACTTATATTAATCATCTCAAACTGACCGTTTTTATTGTCATGCTGAGCCGAAAGGCGAAGCATCCGGCTTTAGCAAAAGAAAAACCATATTTTCTCTGGCCAGATTCTTCGCTTAACTTCGTGGAGTTTACCATTGAGCGGAGCGAAGGGCTCAGAATGACAAGGCGATATATGTCTTTGCAAATTAATACGCCTGAGGCGTATAAAAGACTTATCAATAATAATGTTAGTAAATAGGTCAGTTTGAGTAATCATAATAAATTTTTGCGCTCAACGTAGAGCTGCGGCATATACTGCGAATAATACCAATCCAATTAAATAATTGCGCTTTTTGACAGACTACCTATCATTGTGTCATGCCCGCGAAAATAGGTATCCAGTGCATATAAACCTATGGATTCCCGCTTTCGCGGGAAAGACAGGGCGCAAGAATTAATTCCAATTTGTATAAGCTACTTATCAATCAATAGGTTCCAAAAAGTTACCATGACAGTTAACGACCATCTTCGTAAAGCGCCATTAGTTTTTAAGAATGGTATCAACAATTCCTCAGTACATTACAAGGTAATCAAACTTATGACCCAAATGATTACAACCGAGGTAACACCTATAATCAGAGTAGCTAGAGTATGGACTTTATAACCGGTTTTGACATCCATTCCGGTCATTTGAGTAACGACCCAAAAAAAGCTGTCATTTGCGTGAGAGACAACCATTGAACCAGCACCTACAGATAACACAACCAGTGCTCTGGCAATCCCGGCCTCAAACCCTAAAGATGACATTAACGGCGCCATTAAGGATGCAGTCGTAATCAGCGCAACTGTCGACGACCCCTGGGCACTTTTTATAGCCGCAGCGATAATAAACGGCAGCCAAATGCCTAAGTTAGCTCGTGACAGAGAATCGCCAATCACATCGGCAATCGGTGAATTCCGCAGAATCATTCCAAAGGCTCCGCCAGCTCCGGTAATCATGATTATCAGAGCCGCATTTAACAAGGCCTGGCCGACCCAGCCGGTGGTAGATAACATTTGCATATCAAGTTTCTTCGGAAGCCGAAAGGCCAGAAGGACCCCGATAAGTAATGCGATGACCGGCTCTCCTATAAAGCCTACGATACTTTTCAAATTGCCCTGCCCAAGTGGGTACGTTGGAAAATCAGAAACAGATTTAATCACAATCAGGAAAATTGGTACTACAATCGGAGTAAATGCCTTAAATGCAGACGGAGCTTCTTTTAATCTGGCCTCTACATCTGCTTGCGAAAGCTCAGGATTGGGGTCTATATAAATTTTCGAGGCGAATTTTGTAGCGAAAAGCCAACCGGCCACAAGAGCAAACGCGCTGACAATTAGGCCCAGAAAAATAACTAGCCCAAGGTCGGCATCGAGTATACCAGCAGCCGCGATTGGTCCCGGTGTCGGCGGCACGAGGCAATGTGTAGAAGTAAGGCCGACAGCCAAAGCTATTGCCGGTCCTACTAAGGAAATTTTTGCTCTTTTAGAAAGTGCTCTATTCAATGGCGTAAGGATAACAAAGCCTGAATCTGCAAAAACCGGTACGGAAACAAAGTAACCGATAATAGACATTGCCAGGGGGACATGCTTTTCACCGATAATCTTCAGGATTCTTTCGGCTATTGCAAAGGCTCCGCCTGAATGCTCAAGAAATGTTCCGATGATGACACCCGCGATGATTACGATTCCAATGCTGCCAATAGTTCCGCCGAATCCGCCATTGATTGATTTAACAATTTCGCCAAGCGGCATCCGAGCACACAAGCCAAATCCAACAGCGGCAAATAATAGGGCCAGAAAAGGGTGAAAGTGGAATTTGCTTGTCGAGATGACAATGAAAAGCACGCTGACGAGCAGAAGTAAAATCAGGAACACAACAGAATCCTTTTACTAAAGGCTATATAGCTGCAATGGTACTTTCATTTTTTCGGGTGCCTAACCTCCACTTTAGCTAACTTCTCGTAGAACTGGATAATACCGCCGTGGTCATTTCCTGCCTTTCCATCAACCTTAAGTGCCTGCATAATCTCCATTACACCGCTGGCTA
>CAYNTC010000284.1:0-3340 GCA_964399795.1 uncultured Pirellulales bacterium
TCTCCGTAGCAGAGCTACTGCGAAGGATGAACTTCGGCGGAGCGAGGTCGGCTCACATGACAATAAAAACGGTCAGTTTGAGTTTATTATATATCCTGTTACTGCACGGTGTGAACTACAACACTTGCCCAAAGTATACTTTAGAGGCAATCATAGCATAGGATAGCCTATTCTGATTTTGACTGTGACGATGTCACTGTCCACGACCATTTGAATCATGCCCTTGCCGAAAGTTATGTGGCTGAAGCTGATACCCTGTTCGTCGCTAAGGCCAGCCGCTGCCCCAGGTGACTTGTCCAGCTCAAGTAGTACTGATTCAAATACTTGATTCATCATCATTGTCGAAATAGTTAGCATATCTCCCGTCTGGTCATCTTCGCCTGCGTCTCCCTTTAGTTCATCCGTATCATCACGTAACGCCTGCGCAACACTTTTCAGCATCTCAATGCGACGAGCCTCTTCAGTTGAGTATGGCTTTGCAAGCATTTCCGACTCCAACACTATTTGGCAGTCGATTATTAAGCCATGTCGGGGTGGAATTAGATAACGCCTGGGTTTCGTCGGCGTTATCACGGCCTTTTCATCTACACAGAAGAAGCACTTCCGTGTGGCAGTCATCGTGTGCTCATCGAACGCGAACATGTTGAGCCACGTCTTGTGTCCATCTTTGCTTTTGCCTGAGGAAGCAACTACGGTGTCGCTTTGGCTGAGCAACTGCCTTGCCACGAACCTTTGGTGCCACACACTCTCCGGTGACCGAATCTTTCCCAGTACGTCGAGCGTGTTGCTGATCTTCAATTGTGTCCGCGCATAAGGGGCCGATAGTTCCTTATATGAAAGCCTTTCCGGCGGAATATATCCAAGAGCAGAACAACTACATAAAGTCACCCCAATAATGGCCAAAAGCGTAAACCCAAAAACCACAATTAGCACAGCTCCGAAGCCTTTGTTCACTTCTACCATACTGCTTTCTCCTTCCGATCAATCGGTCCGTGAATCCAAACCGGATTGATGAAAAAGCTGGCTGTTGCTTGCCGATCTCTATACCTCTTTTGCGTCGATCCACTTCATCATCTTGCGCAGCTCTCGGCCAACGACTTCGAGCTGGCAATTATAGTCTTTTTCGTACAATTCCTTGAATTTCTTGAGCCCTGATCGATACTCATTAACCCATTCTTTAGGAAACTCGCCGGAAGTAATCTCCGAAAGTATCTTTTTCATTTCGGCTTTTGTTTGTTCCGGTATGATTCTCGGCCCGCGCGTCAGGTCACCGTACTCAGCCGTGTTAGATATGCTGTATCTCATATAGCTGAGTCCACCCTGGAACATAAGGTCTACTATGAGTTTGACCTCGTGAAGGCACTCAAAATAAGCTATTTCAGGCTGATAGCCTGCCTCGACGAGCGTTTCAAAGCCGGCTTTAACCAGCGATGTCAGTCCACCACAGAGTACACACTGCTCACCAAACAGGTCTGTCTCTGTTTCCTCTTTGAACGTAGTTTCGATAATACCTGCCCGCGCACCGCCGATGCCGTTTGCCCAGGCGAGCGCAATTTGTCTGGCATCGCCGGTAGCGTCCTGCTGTATAGCCACAAGATTCGGCACACCACCGCCACCTTCGAACTGACTTCGGACCAAATGCCCCGGCCCTTTGGGCGCGATCATAACAACGTTAACATCCTTCGGCGGAACAATGTACTTGAAGTGAATATTAAAACCGTGACAGAAACCGAGTGTCTGGCTGGCTGTCAGATTCGGACCAATTTCTTTCTCATAGATATCTGCCTGGACTTCGTCTGGCACAGTAACAATAATCAGAGTCGCTCCTTTCATCGCTGTTTTTATATCAGTCGGCTTAAAACCATGTTTGACGGCCAACTTAAAGTTGTCCGTTCCTTCCAGCTCAGCAACCGCCACCTCGATCCCATTATCGTGCAAATTCAAGCTGTGCGCATGACCCTGGCTACCGTAACCGATCACCGCAACCTTCTTACCCTTCAAAGGATCGATTGGAGCATCTTGCTCGTAATAGATTTTTGCTGCCATAATGACTATTCTCCTTATTCTTTTACTTATAATAATACTGTCTTATATCTTAGCTGATTATATCGGCGGCTTCTTGCCAGACAAGGAATTTATGAACGACAATTACTTTATAAAGGATTGTGTGCGCATTTTCGACATATTTCGGCTGATTACGAAATATGTGTGATCCGTCATCCAAGCCACGATTAATCCTGCTTTTTTTTGTATTTAACTATAAAATCCGGCAGCTTAATTTCCTGGAATTCCTCTTTGGTTGAGACAACTTTAATCTCCCTTCTCGGCTCCGAAAGCTCGTAGATGGGCGGTAAAGTTTCAATATCGACTTGCAGGCTATAATCGCCTGGCCTTATATTCCCGATATAGTAGCTGCCGTCTCCTGCGGTGAGGGAGTCATGGACCATTTGCTCAGAGCCTGCCTCCGTCAAGATAACGCGTACTCCGGAAATAGGTTTGGACTGCTCATTGGGATCGGACCTAACAACGTAACCAGAGAGTGATATCATCGGTGCCAAGCTCAAATTTACCTCTGTCAGACTATCCCTGTAAATATGTGCAAGCTGAGTTCCATGAGTAACAGTATAAATAGCCGGAACTGTATCGATGTCTAAATATATCCGAGCGGTACTTAAATTCGGAAGGCCTGGCAATATGTAATAGCCGTTTTCGTCTGTGAAAGTGCTTTTGATGTCACCCAAACAAACTTTCACCTCAGCAATCCCAGGCTCGCCAGGGTCAGGAAGACTGTTGTCGTTATAATCCAAGAATACCCTGCCGTGAACCGCGCCGTAGCTGGTTCTGATCCTTCGTTCATTGATATTCCTAAACTTCTTTTCGTGTCTCGCATATAAGTCTTTGATGCTAAGGTACAGCATGACCTTATACTCGCCCCCTTGATATTCTGCGGTTAATCCTAAGCGCTTGTAGCCCACGCTGTCGAGCAGATACTCAGTACGGTTGCTAAATTTCAGGTTTTCTTCTACGCCACTTCCCAAAAGATCCTGTAAAACCTCAGTCCGCACGCGAAGAGGGTGGTCCTTAAAATGAGTATTGAAATTATGCGTGACGGATACAGTTTTCTTAATACCTATATCGTTGTATGTGAACGCAATAGCGTTGCCGCTTGCCAAAGACTTGCGAATCGTCCAGTACTGTGTCGGCCGCGTAAACCTTGGAGCATTCTTCAACCGCAGTCTCGAAAAGAAACGATTGTGTTGCCCTAACTCCAGCTCGTCTCCGAAGGAGCTCTGCCCATATATATCAAGTCCGCGAAACGGCGATGTCCGAACGCGTACTT
>CAYNTC010000285.1:0-3337 GCA_964399795.1 uncultured Pirellulales bacterium
GTTCTATATAACAAAAGGTTATCAATGTCGAATAAATCTAAGTAGCGCTGTAGTAGTAAAACGTAAGAACAGTATCAAAAAGAAACATGAATCGGATGCATACTCAAAAATGCAGCACGATTCGTTATAATAACTACTATGAAATTAGCCCAAGAAATAAAGCACAAAGCACTTGAATTAGGCTTCGACCTGGTCGGCATAACAGACGCCCCACCGATAAGTGCTGAGCATGTTAAGTTCTTCTCCGATTGGCTAAGCGCCGGCTACGCTGGACAGATGACCTACATGCACAGGAATTTTGAGAAAAGAATCAATCCTTCCGAACTTTTAAGAGGTGCACAATCGGTTATTGTTGTCGGCTTAAACTTCAAACCACCCAGACCCAAGCATGAACAAAATCGCGCAAATGCGCCTCATGGCAGGGTCGCGGTTTACGCCCAATACCAAGACTATCATTCGTATATTAAGAGGCAACTGCACAAGCTCATAGATTTTATTAGCTCACGTCTCGAAGAAAACCACAAATTCAAGGTTTGCGTTGACTCAGCTCCGCTGGCTGAGCGAGCCTTGGCAGCCAGAGCTGGCCTGGGCTTTATCGGGAGAAATCATATGCTAATCAGTCCCGTACTGGGTCCACAGGTATTTCTTGGCGAAATAGTAACAACTCTGAAATTGCAACTCGACAAACCAACTTTTAGTCAGACGGGTAAAGGTCCAGGTTCGATAACTAAAGAATGTGCTAACTGTAACAAGTGTGTTAACGCCTGTCCGACTGGAGCGTTAAAACCTGATGGACAGTTTGATGCAACCAAATGTATCAATTATTTAACAATAGAGCATAATGGCGAGATACCAATGGAATTAGCCGGAAAAATTGATGATCGGCTCTTTGGTTGTGATGAATGTATTCTTGCCTGTCCCTTTCACAAAAATGCACCTGCGTGCAAAAACAGTCAGTTTAAATTGTACCCCAACAGAGCTTGGCTGGATCTGTACCAAATTTTAGATTTGACACAGGAAGCTTTTGACACGGAGTTTACAGATTCTCCAATCCAGCGTACAGGTCTTGAAAGGTTAAAAAGAAATGCTCGGATATGTCTTGCTAATGTGACTCGGCAAAAAAAGTTGACTTGAAAATACACCTATTGTTAGTGTGAAATAGGATTTATCCACATTGAGATAGATTTCAGGGTGCAAGGAAGGCATCTGTTTCACAGGAGGGTATTTCGCAGCCGTTTACTTCCGAGCCGGAACACATCTCCTGGAGCGTGAACATGTCATCATCTGAAAGGCCGACATGGCGTGTTTTTTCAAACTCCACGGAGCCGTCGCAGAACATTACGTTCTGGCCCTTGCGGTTATGATTAATACTATTGGATTTCAGCAGCTCCTCACTTAAGCGCACTTTAAACGGCTGAGAATAGTCACTTGGTATTCTTTCAGACAGGGGGTTCAAATCCGCCATCAGGACTTTCCGGCCGCGAAGAGCGAAACTGTGCCCCTTGCGGCACCTAATCCGGAAACTGAAGCTAACATAGGCCCTGCCGGGAAAATCGTTGTACTGTTGTACCTGTAAGTTTGCTAATCTCAGTTTCTTCTTCTCAGGCCTTCCAGGACAGATAAAATTGGCTGGTTTGACATAGCCATTCTTAACCAGAAGCCATACGGGTCGTGTGTTGGAGTGATTCTCGCTTCCCTGGTAACCCACCTTCCACCACGGCGAACCTTCTTGGGTCGCGACAGCGGGCAACTCGCCGTCATGATCAGCGATGTAATTGCTAAATCCCTGAAAGATATTACCTAATTGTATCTGGCAGCGGTGCTGCCTGTACTTCTCGCGAGCTAAACCTAAAGATGGGATTGAAACAGCTGCGATAAGCATAATCACTGCGGCCACGGCAATAACTTCACTGAAATTACGCCAAGTCCTGAGTTTTATGGTAGCTACGGGTGTTTGCTCTTCAGCTAATAATTGTTCAAGACGATCATGGCCTGAGTCTGTGAACTTTCTCAGTCGCAAGACTGTGCGGTCAGCCAATTCTTCCGGACAGGTATCGAGCTCGATTGTATCAAGTGGTACGAAAGTTGCCTTGAGCTTTGAATGAAGTTCCGCTGCTTCTGCGTTGGAGGATATAAGGGCCTTGGCCTCGGCTGTCTCTTGCCCAGATGTCAATCCCAGTGCATAATCAAATAGAAGCTGTCTCTGCTCGTTTGTTAACGACGTCATTTGTGTTCCTTACTACCAGCCGCTGCCTTGTATTCTTTGGCAAAGCGTGCAACGGCTGTATGGAGCCTGCTCTTAACGGTGCCGATAGGTATACCCAGAACCTCGGCCATTTGTTTGTATGAAAATTTGTTAAAATAGGCCAAAATCAGTATTTCTCGCAGATTTTCCGGCATATCCGATATAATCCGACTCACCAGCGCAGCGGTCTCATTGCGTTCCAGTTCCTCGTAAGGCATTGTGCTGTCGGATGTGAGGGCATTGAGCATATCATTGAACGACATTTCTTCAGATTCGGAAATAGTACCTATGGGTACTGCGCTTGCCCGCTGAGACTTGCGGAGGGCGTCTTTGGCTTTATTAGCAGCTATGGTAAAAAGCCATGGACGCAGAGGTCGGCTGGTATCAAAGCTTTCCCTGCTCGTGAATAGCTGAAGGAAGGTTTCCTGGAAGACATCCTCGACCAGGTCCTGCTGGTTTAGGAACTGTTTTAGAAATGCGTAAAGGCTATTTTTATAACGATTTACGACCTCTCGAAACGCACCTTCATCGCCCTCTGCGTAAAGCGAGAGCAGTTCTGCATCTGTCATTTTTGTAAAAATAGCTCTCATAATTCTGACCTTAAGTGCTCGTATTATAAGAGATTTGCAGCTAAGTTAAAACATTTATTCTCAGCCACTTGCCGGGGCCGTGCTGGAAGGTGCCCACCGCCAAGAAATGGTAAAAGCAAGGAAAATGAATTGGTCAGACATTGGCAATGCATTTGAGAAACGTGCAGAAGTGCCTGTAACGAGGCCTTAACAGCTATCCTACCGAGCTTCGCTTTTGTTGTTTTGGCTTCAGTAAATCGTAGGGTGGTGGCTTCCAGCCTTCGCAGCCGCTACGGCGGAGTAGGCTGCCCCACCTATTCTTGTTCTAATGAAACCTGTACCTTCAATTCTGTTCACCTGTGGTGAGGCCAGGGCAAGCTCTGGGTGTAGTCAAAGGAAAGAAAATTCTCGACAAAACGGTAAACGTCCCTAATTATTCCCAATTGTGGCTGAGTTTAAGATTTAATATCGTTAGGTGGGTTTTCTTTTAATAATTGTTTTCCTATGGGTGTGTCTACAGGTA
>CAYNTC010000286.1:0-3317 GCA_964399795.1 uncultured Pirellulales bacterium
CTAGAGGAATAAACCATAAGGCGTTTATTGAAGCTGGTGCTAAATTTCTGCCGCCACAGGTATACAATCAAATTGACTATGCTTTTGCAACATTCAAGCTGCAACTGGAAGTAGTAATCGCTGGTGTCGATGAATCAGGCCCCAGTATCCACGCAATTCGAAATCCTGGCATAGTTGATTGTTATAATTCAATAGGTTTTCACGCCATTGGCACAGGTAGTATGCACGCTCTAATATCATTAATTGAGACCTATAAGCCCGAGGTTGGCATGGTGGAGACAATGTACTCCGTTTTTCGTGCCAAGAAGGTGGCGGAAATCGCCCCCGGCGTAGGCGAGGAAACCGACCTTGGAATTGTTGATTCTCAACAAAAAATAAAGTATTTTGACCAGAAAACCGAACTAATTGGAAAACTCCGCGAATTATACAAGCAGGAGAAAAAAACGAGAAAGGACTTGATTGCAAAGGAGAAACTTGCTACATTATATGTGGATGACAGAGGCAAGGTGGCCGAGCAAGTACCAACCAAGGAGGAAAAGAACCAATCTTAAAGATTTCGGGAGGTAGCTACATGAACACGAGCCCGGAAAACAATCAGGTGGAGTTGGTCTCAGTGGATCCTGAGCTTGATCGGTTATATCGTGAGCATTCAATAGCGGCAGCTCTCGCTGGGCAAATTACGCAGCCAAAGAACAACCCAAACACCGAAGAAGAGCCTCAACGCGGCTTTGAACCAACCGAGGACTTTTCGAGCACCTTTGCTGAACTTTAATTGCGCACCCAGTATAACAATCTCCGATAAATAAATTAACTTCTACCGAATCAAATATCTGCACATATCTGCTTACCTGCTGAGTTATTATACTTTTAAGCCCCAAAGTATAATAATTACTCAATAATTAAACAAAAATATAATAAGACATAAGTCCCTTATATACAAGAACCTAAGGCCAAGCTACCATATACTTGCATGTCAAGTTTGGAAAAAGAGCTTGATTTGTTATACTTTTCGGCAAAAAAGTATAATACAATTCGTCTGTATTAAACGAAAGTATATGGCTTAGCCATAAAATTGCAATGAAAGACTTCGATATTACAGATAATAGTTTCGGGCATCTTGTACAGACTATACAGGGCGAGATGGCCTTTGTACCGCACGACCTGCCGCCCAAGCTGCAATGGACTGGCGAACTGATATCGGTCTTATCGGACGCCGACAGGGCGATAGGCCAACTCCATGGTGTAGGATTGAATTTGCCGAATCCCAATCTGCTCATAACGCCCTTTGTTCGTAGGGAAGCAGAGATGTCCAGCAGAATCGAAGGCACGCAGGCTCAGGTTCAGGATATATATCTGTTTGAGTTGCGTGAGTCAGCAGTCGAACGTCGAATACCAGATGTCAAAGAGGTAGCAAACTACGTACGGGCGCTTGAGCATGGCCTGAGACGCTGTCAGGAACTACCTGTGTGCCTGCGACTGATTCGCGAACTCCATCAGATTCTTCTGGATGGTGTACGAGGCGAGCAAGATAGGCCCGGCGAACTGCGAACCGGCCAGAACTGGATTGGCTCAACTGGCTCGCCGATCGAACAGGCAAGTTTCGTTCCGCCACCACCCCAGCAAGTGCCCGCGTCGATGGATGCCTTCGAGAAGTTCCTAAACTTACGTTTTCAGCAGATTCCAGTGCTGGTATGGCTGGCGATGGCTCACTACCAATTTGAAGCGATCCATCCGTTCCGCGACGGAAACGGACGCATTGGCCGGCTACTGATAACATTGCTACTATGTACGACAGAAGTTTTAGAAAAACCACTGTTGTATCTCAGCGCTTACTTCGAGCGCAACCGCAGTGAGTATTATGAGCGTTTGTTAAAAGTTAGTACCAAGGGCGAATGGTCTGAGTGGATACTATTTTTTCTTCGTGGCGTCCTTGAGCAGGCAACAGATGCATTTAAAAGGTCGAAGCAGTTACTGGACTTGCAGCAGCTATATCATGATCAGGTCAAATCAAGAAGGTCTGCTCTGCAAATTCAGCTTGTCGACCTTCTTATTGAACGTCCTGTTATAACAACTGTTTTCATAAGCAAACACTTCAATGTAACGTATGCCGCTGCCAAAAATAATATCGATAAGCTGATTAAACTCGGCATCCTTCGCAAACTGAGCGGTGTTAAACCACATACCTACATAGCCGAGAAGGCTTTAGATGTTATTCATAAGCCAGTTGTCGGACAATGACATTTAAGCGTACATCGCGGAAGATGCATAGGTTCTTTTTGACAGAATCGAATCTGCAGTCGAATGTTGTAACGCTTGACGGGCAGCAGGCACATCAGATTCACAATGTGCTAAAACTGCGAGCTGGCGATAAGATTGTCGTGCTGGATAATACAGGTTTTGAGTATGATGTTGCCTTAGAGAAGCTTGATAAAGATAAGGCTGTCGGAAAAATTTTGCAAAAGCGCGTTGCCACAAGTGAGCCAAGGTTGCAAATAACGCTGTATCAGAGCCTTCTTGCGCGGGGAAAGTTTGAGCACGTTCTGCAAAAGTGCACTGAGGTCGGCGTCGCCGGTTTTGTGCCTGTGATAACGCAACGCAGTATAGTTCGCGACATCCGAACCATCACATCCAGAAAGATGTCACGCTGGCGACGCATCATTCAGGAAGCAGCAGAGCAATCGCATCGTGGCCGAATTCCGCAACTGAGAAATGCCACGCACTTTGAGACCATCGTAGCCGAGCTTGAGAAATATGACCTTGCCCTTATCTTTTCCCCGCAAGGACAGCCGCTGCGAGAGGTGCTCTCTAAAAGTGACATGACACCTACAAAAGTTGGCTTGCTCATAGGCTCCGAAGGCGGTTTTACCGAGGCCGAGGTTGGTACTGCTTGTGGCTTAGGCGCAAGGGCCGTAGGCCTTGGTCAGCGCATCTTGCGCACCGAGACCGCTGCCATTGTCGCATCGGCGTTGATAATTTATCAGAAATAATGATGAGGCAATGAGCTCGGCCATAATGCGTAGCCCCACCCTACATTTTGATTCTAGCCCGCGCGACAATATCAAAAAGTTTAGCCCCCCAATTTCATTGGGAGGTCATCCCTCGAATCGACACACAAACCAAATTATGATTTAACATCGGTTATTGGTAATTAATGATTGGTGATTAGAAGCAACAATTCAGCGAGTCCCGACCTACATAGCTTATTCAAATAAAAATCGCTCAGATAACAAGAATACCTAAGTATCTTACTCAAACTGACCGCTTTTATTGTCATGCTGAGCCGAAAGGCGAAGCATCCGGCTTTAGCAAAAGAAAAC
>CAYNTC010000287.1:0-3294 GCA_964399795.1 uncultured Pirellulales bacterium
GAAGGGTCTGTTGCTAAAGTGGAGATTGCTTCGTCGTTTCACTCCTCGCAATGACAAACACTGCGTTTTAATGTCATTGCGAGGCCTATGAAATAGGCCGTGGCAATCTCAAACACTCCACAATAATGTTTGGCAACAAGCCCCGAAGCGGGAATCCAGTGTCCTAACTGTTCGCTGTAAGTTTACCCTGAGCTTACCAAAGGGCTCCACGCTGAACGCTGTTCATTTGACTGGATAGTAACAGACAAAGCTGCGATATACAATGAAACTTTTGATTTTTTAGCAACACAACGAACCACCACTGTCTTCCTTGCAGCCAACTGTATGTAAAGTAGAATACCGAGTAAAGGCGATTATCAAATCGGGTCAGGGTTATCCGAGCAATTCTGTTAGTGAAGTTTTATAAATTGCATTTCAGAACTCACACATAAAGGTCGATATTATTAGTATTAGCAAATTTAAAAAGGAAAATAATCATGGAACTGCAAAAGGCAATAAAAGATATAATTAGAATCAATGAGCATATTCGTGATTTCTGGGAAGATGGCGGATGGGCCCCCAGCAGCGCGGCGGAGTTACTATCCAAATCAAGATTGGATTGGCAAGTATCTTTATCTAAGAATCTCTTACACTGGTTTCCTGTGACCGATGGTGACGAACACGATGGCAGCCTTATACTTGCATGGGCAAATCTTGGAGCGCTTGTCGAAGGAACAATGAAGTGGTTTCTTTGTGTTTTTCATGGGGATTATTCTGTGGATCCTATCAAGAAAAAGGGAAAAGCAATTGAGCCAGATGAGTTATGGTTATTTGTGTTATGCGAATTCTTTCTAAATACCGTATGGACAAAAGCCCAAAAAGAGCGATGGGAATCCTTTGTCAACTTGGTGAGAGAAAGAAGAAACGCAATTCACGCTTATCAATACCGTCCAATTGGCTCATTCGGTGAGTTCTCAGAAGCGGTTATTAAATATCGCAGTTTTCTGCTCGCTCATGAGGGTCAGGTTCCATACCCAAACGAACAATATTCTTATCCTTATGATATCTATGCAATGCATCAGAATGAACCACTGCCTTGATAATAAAAAATGACGTCCGAATCATTCAATGAGTAATTGTTTTCTGCCGATATAACTTTATGGGTTCTTTTGGATACATCTTTTTTCAGTAGAAATGGCAAGAAGAGTTAACATCTATCATAAAGAGATTAAATATGTTCGGATTATTTTGTAAGAAAAAGACACATATCTCCAGAGCCGACTTTATTACATTGACGTTATCCTTTCAGCAAGAGATAGTGACAGTTCTGACAAGAGATGCGCAGCAGCTTTTTCAGCCGAATGTTATCTTTGAGGTTTTGAAAACATAGGTTAGCGGGTACAATACAAAAGTGGCCTGAAAGGTTATTATATGTTTTTCCGGAATTTTTATCTGCCGCAGAATCTATACAAGGATGAAACAGAAATCTGGGATGCGCTCGCCAAAATCAACCGCTCCGGCCGGAACATCGACCCTAATATATATCGCATTTTTAAGACTGTTATAGATAGGATATTAAAGTATCGCAATATCCGAGATTATCATCCGTTAGATTACCCAATTGTGCGATACTTTCTTTGCCCTGATTCCTGTTACGGAGTATTGAATCTCCCATCCATCCAACGCCCTGAGTTTATCGAACAATTTGCTCAGAAATTTGATGACGAATTAGTCAATAGCTTTTTTCAAGAAATAACTGCGCAACCACCTGACAAATTCTATATTGACCTTGAATCGCTGTCTGCCGTATGGCAAGGCGCGAAGTTTCTCGAAATGAATGAGGCGAAGGTCTGCGAATATCATCCACAAAACGGAACAGGAGGAGATGTTCGATTTCAGTTAAATAATATTGATTGGATTGCTGAGGTAAAAAACCTCAACCACGAGGACATAAGCCTTCACTGTGTGGCACAAATGTTGGCAGGATTGATGTCCCTCAAGAAGGAAGGAAAAGAACTCCGCGATTGGAATAACATTACGCTGGAAGGCCGGAATATAGATGATAATTTCAGAACCGAAGTGATAAAACTCTTGCGAAAGGAAATAGGCGTGGTTCTATCCGAAGCAGGGGGAAATAATCAACTCCTCGTAAAAAAAAATGTAGACGGTTTAAGGATTTCTATTTATACATCTTCTCAGTCGAGAACTATAATCATACTGGCCCAAAATTCAAATCGGTGCCTCACGCTAAAACTGCACAAGGTTCCAAAAAACTCATCTTATTATACAATTGGTCCATCTCCGGCATATTTCTGGCCTGAGCCTTTGCCCTGTGCTTTCTATAAGAAACTCAATGCTTGCTTGACAAAAATAGAAAACCAAAAGAAGGTCAACGCGCATTATCTGGGATTCTTACATCTTGAGGTTCCATACAAGTACTCTAACAGACAAGAAGAACAAAAATGGCAACAAACAATAAAAGACAAGCTCAACCTAAAAACTTTCCCTGTAGTACTGCACACGTGGGTTCCTAACCAAACTAACGGTAGTCTAAAGATACTAGAACTCATCATAATAAACGAAGCAGCCAAGCAAGCGGGATTTACTAATAAGGCACAATAATCACACGCGTAAGATTCTCGGTATAATATATTCAGTCATTGTTTTTTGACAAATACCTTGTACCCTTTCCTTCGACTAAAGCAAAATTAGAAACAGTGTGAATAAGTGTCAACTCGTGTCTAAAAATTCTCTGCGGCCTCGGTGCTCTCTGTGGCAAAAGAAAGGAAGTTGTTATCTGAGATTTTTTAGCGTAAATTTCCTCGTCGCATCGGCTAATAAAATTTTGACATTGGCAATCGCATAATTAAGGTCTGTTGTTTCATCTACCGTACTGATTGCATCTGTAATTCCAAAATCTCGCCACTGTTGTTTTGACAGTGCAACTGTCCCAGCGATGACCGCTACCTTCGCCCGGCTTAGTTTTGCGGCTTTTGTTACGCCGGATACGACCTTACCTCGCAGGGACTGTGAATCAAATCGTCCCTCGCCTGTAATGACCCAGTCCGCATCGCTGATTTCCCTGGTTAAGCCATTCTCCTTTATAATTGTCTCCACGCCGCTGACTAACTTTGCATCCATAAAGGCAAACGCGCCAGCCGACAGTCCTCCGGCAGCACCAGTTCCGGGGGTTTTATCTATCTGTATTCCCAGTTGTTGTGTCACCACATCCGCAAGGTGATTCAATCCGGCTTCAAGCCTTTCGACCATTTCATCAGTAGCGCCCTTTTGTGGACCAAACACCCTGGCAGCTCC
>CAYNTC010000288.1:0-3277 GCA_964399795.1 uncultured Pirellulales bacterium
AAATCAGTTCCGGCTTTTTCTTTTCAAACACGTTGCCGTGGTTGTCCATAAGTGTAACCGATTCCACAACAGCACCGATATCTCCAAAATTACCGCCGGCATTCATCCGAACCGCACCGCCGACCGAGCCGGGTATGCCTGTTAGGGCTTCGATGCCTGATAGACCCTTTTGCACACACTCTAAAACCAGCTTGCTCAGCTCAACACCTGCGCCGACAATGATCTGATCATCTTCGAAATTTGTATGTTCAAACTCGTCCGCTTCGAGCTTTATAACCGCCGCGTGCAAGCCTTCGTCACTGACCAATAGATTTGAGCCAAAGCCCATTACAAAGATATGAATCTTGTTTTCCCGACATCTTTGGACCACTTCTTTGAGCTGCTGTACAGTTGCCGGCCTTATGAAATAGTCCGCAGGTCCTCCCAGGCCGTACCATGTGTGCGCAGCCAGCGGATGGTTGGTCTCAACTATTGTTTCTAAGCCGCTGAATATACCCATTTGCCACTTTCCATACGTCGCCTGCACCCATTGTTACGACAAGGTCGCCGACAGCGACATTGTTAAGTAAATAATCACAAATAGCCCCGAAGCTATCTATAAACAGTGCCTCTGAGCCATTAGCTCGTACCCTATCAACTAACATCTGTGAGTTGACTTGTTTTTTGCTTAGCTGTGAGTCTCGAACAAAATAAATTTCCGGCACTATCGTTACATCGGCAAGCTTAAAGCTTTCTGCAAAATCATCAAGTAAAAATCTTGTTCTGCTGTATTGATGTGGCTGAAAGACACACAAGATTCGCCTCGGCTGGTATCTTTCGCGTATCGCCGCAAGCGACGCTTTGATCTCAGTCGGATGATGAGCGTAGTCGTCGAGAACTGTGATTGTCGTATTGTGTGTTGCGTATTGTGTATTGCGTCTACTATCTGCGGCCTGCATTCCACACGAATCATCACTTACAACGAATTGGCCTTTCAGCATCAGTCGGCGGTCGATTCCGGTAAAGGCTGGGAGCAATTGAAGAGCTTGCTGCACAGGTACTCCGACGTTAACAGCCAGCGCAACTACTGCCAGTGCATTGAGTATGTTATGCCTGCCGGGTACGGAGATTCTTGTTGATCCTAAGCATTTGTCATTGTAGAAAACATCGAAAGCATATAGCCCATTGCTTGAGCTAATGTTGCGAGCGTGGAAATTACACCTGCGACTAAAGCCGAACGTTTCGCACGGCGCCAGCCAATCATAGCCACGCAAGCGACAGTTTGCGATAGCTCGCGTCACGTTGTCATCCTGGCCATTTATAATAATCACACCGTCCGGCGAAACACGAAGAGCGAACTGGCTGAAAGCATCGACAATCTCTTGTTCATCCTTATAGTAGTCTAAGTGATCCTGTTCGATATTGAGTATGCAGGCGATTTTGGGGTTCAGGCTCAAGAAGCTTCTATCATATTCGCAGGCCTCAGCAATGAAATATCTGCTCTCACCGGTGCCACAGGAACCTCCCAGTTGAGTAACCTCAGCCCCAACGATGAAGTTCACGTCGATGCCAGCCTGCTTCAATAGAAAGCTGAGCCAGCCGCTGGTAGTGCTCTTACCGTGTGTACCGCTTATTGCTATGCCATTGTAGTAATTCATTAACTGTCCGAGCATTTGTGCATATTTGAAGACCTTGAGCTTTTTCTGACGGGCAAGCTGTAGTTCGGGATTATCGTCTTTTATCGCTGCCGATATAACGACGGCATCGATTTCCGGGCTAAGATTATCATGGCTATGGCCGATTTTTATGTCGGCTCCGAGCTGGCGGAGTGCTACTGTGACTGAACTTTCCGTTTGGTCTGAGCCTGTTACAACTGCCCTGTTTTTCACAAGTATCTTTGCTAATCCGCTCATACCAATGCCACCTGCGCCGATAAAGTGGAATCTTTTGCCCGACATATCCACTCTGCCAAGCGCTTCGACTACGTCATATCTATGAGCAGCCTTTATCTTGCTTCGGTAGGTCAGAATATTTCGTTGATTCATTGCATCCTTTCTGAGAATGCATATCCTTAACATGCGTCCAGTAAGTTTAGCACAGATGTTCGTCGAGAGGAATAAAAAAAGGCCGTAAGCATAATGCTTATGGCCTCTTGTTATATTTAGTATTTTCTGATTGTATGAGTTTTAAGAAGCTCCGTCAGATCCAAGGCGGCGGACGAATTTGAATCGGAGAATGAAATTTCTTCAGACAACTGTTGTACTTATCTGGTTGGCTGCTAAATGTACCTGTGTATATAACACCATCCCAATCGGCGAATGCAGCGAGCGCCAACCACATTATTTCAGCGACGAACTTCCTTGTCTTCATAATTCAACCCCCACACCCCATTATTATGTATCGGCATTTGGCTGATCTTTTACTTAATCAAATCTCAAACCGCTAAATACGCCCTAAAATCCCAGGCATGGGCATCGCATACGGCCCATGTGAAGGTGCAATACTCTCTTATAGATAGCTGAAAAACCACGTTTTCAGTACTGATATGGGCTTTTATGGTATGTACGTAGTATAATCTTATCTATGCCGATCTACGGGACTAACTGCAGCATGTCAGGCTGGCGGACTATGGCCCGATTAGTGTCAAATGGCTAGGCCATAAATTGATTTACCTTGTTCTTTTCACGAGGGCTACTGCCAGTTGCCGAAGTGATTCAGCCTCCTTGCCAAATGGCTCCAATGTCTTCACTGCCTCATGAGCGAGCTTCTCTGCTATTTGCTTTGATTTGCCCATTCCGATAAGTGCGGGATACGTAGCCTTGCCCGCCTTAGAATCTTTGCCGGCTGTCTTTCCAAGCTGCTCACTTGAGGCACTTACGTCAAGAATGTCATCCGCAATCTGATAACCCAAGCCGATTTTTAGGCCGTACTCACGCAGGCACTTAAGCTGTTTGTCATTTGCTTGGCCACAGATTGCTCCCATCGCCGCGGCGCACTGAAACATCTTGGCAGTCTTCTTGGTGTGTATGCTTTTGAGGGTTTCAACGCTGGGGCTGGTCCTTTCCGCCTTTAAATCAGCCATCTGACCAGCGATCATACCCGCGGGACCGGCGGCCTCAGCTAATTGGCCAATCAGCCTAATCGCGAGATTAGGTTCAGCGATATGCGTGGCCAATGTCTTAAATGCAAGTGTTAAAAGCCCATCGCCTGCCAGGATCGCCGTTGCCTCGTCAAAGGCCTTATGGCAGGTTGGCTGACCACGTCGGAAATCATCATCATCCATTGCAGGCAGGTCATC
>CAYNTC010000289.1:0-3268 GCA_964399795.1 uncultured Pirellulales bacterium
ATCGGACAGATACAACCTTTTACTTCAATTCTCCCGAAATATAGTGAACGCTTACCATTTGATATTGCTTCGGATTTCGGATTTCGTGCTTCGTATTTTAACACAATAAAACAGATTTTTCACTATTAAATGGCGCTGTAGTATTAGATATTGGTTGATTTAATCGTTTTAAGAATTCTTTTGCCATCTTTCTGGTTTTTGGACTCTTACAGTTTAATTGTTTCTTAACAAATTCAAGGATTCTTTTTTTGTTCCTTGTTTGGCCGAAATACTCTTGAAAAGCTTCTATGATAGATGCTTTGACTAAGTCCTTGCGTTCTTGCTCGTGACTAGTTTTGTCTATACTCAGAAGTCTGTTGGTTATCCTTGTTTGAAGTTTTGGTTTTGCCTTTACAATTTGTCCTGAAGCACCTGCAATATACGCCGCTGTTATAAAGCTTTTGTCATCAAGCAGACCATAGAACTTATTAAATATCTTCTCGAATTTACCGTTCTTATCTACTTTTGTCAAATTTGCCAGAAGGTGGATCGCACTGAGTTTATGGTAGGTATTATCGCTGTCCAGAAACTTTGTGAAGTAATCCCATTTAGAATATATGGTCGTGGGATATTCTTGGCTTAGAAATACTAACACTTTGTGACTGTTGTACCTTATCGTTTCATTCTTTGACCAGAGATTATCAAATAGCTCAGCCAGCAGTTTCTTGTCTTTCAGTGCTTTGTTCGCAATGCCTTTGATGTCTATCTTTTTCTTTTTGAGGTTATTTAACATCTCGTCCTCGTTCCTTAAGCTAATGCCCTACATGTTGTAAACTAAATGTATCTTATTAAGGCATAATGATCGATAATAATGACTTTGCTTTCCATATTAAGAATGGAATTTTCAGCCATCGCTACAAGACCAGTCAGTCCAATATCTGCTTGTGCCGTTTTTATATCACTCCTCATCAAAAGGTTGTGAGCTATTAATTTTCGGTATATTATCGAAGAACGGAATTTTGTAGGGTAGGTTTTGTCTACCTTTTCCCTTGTTATTGCTTACGTTATTTTCGAACTTCTGTGTAGTCCGGATTGAATGCACTACCGTATTGAATAGCTAAATCTCCATAAATGTTGGACTGTAAATGAGCGATGGTCTTTATTTCCCAACTTTGTAATGTGTTCGCTAAAAGGTCGGATATCCTTTCCTTATCATATTGTGGTTTCAAAGATGAAACGACTTCCACAAGGTTGCCCTTGTCATTTACTCCGAAATTCTTTTTGAGAAACAGAGCTGTCGTAATTATAGAAAGTTCTATAGCGTTGTAAGCACCATATTCTTTGACTATCTCATCAACTATATCCCTTTCTGTCTTTTCAGTGTTTTGTAGTAACAGTTTTGAAGAATACATAGGTCCAGGGGATATAAAATATCCCTTCTCAGGTATCCAATCTATGACTATAAAATCTATCTCTTCGGCGAAGTTCAATTCGCTGGAAACCTGTGACGAATATGGACCATAGTGATAAAGAGAATAATCAAAATCGCCCACGTTTTTTCTTGAAAGTAGATAGACTAATTTCTGGATAATTGTTTTACTGATCTGTGCCGCGGGGTACGTTTCTTTTATCCTTTTGATAACGTAGCTAATCAATGTTGGGTTGTGAAATATATTTTCCGGCATGATTCGGTCTCCTTGTTATGATGTTATACTTTTAACTTCTTTTTCATCTTGAGGTTTGACATATATCCGGGTTTGTCGTGAATCACTCAAGCTTTTAACTATTCTAGAATATTGTGAAAGGGGGGAGGATGTTCTTTCTTTCGATATTATCCATATTTCTTTGTCTGAATCGTCGTTATTCAGTTTATACCATTTTCCTTTTGCGGGATCTTCCCAGTACCATTTATTCTGGGAGTCAAGTTGTTTTTTAATCTCTATAACCTTCTTTGTCTCGTTGTTATTTTCTGTGCCCTTTTGTATAGGTATATCTTTAGTTTCGTAAATCTTTTTCAAATGTTTTCTTTCTAGAATTGACTTTGCCCAATATGAGTTCTTATTGTCTTGCAACATGTGCCAGACAGCATAGTCATCCAGTTCAAGAAATTCATTCAGTTTAGTCGGTGGAGGTAATTTTTTGATAATTTCAATCAAAAACTGCTGAAGCATGAAATCGTATGCTCGCCTTGTTTTATGGTAATAAACTTGGGAGAAAATTTGGTAGCGAGCTGTTATTAAGGATTCTGCTACATGCCAGCCTCCTTCTTTTACTCCAAGAACTATGTCGTCTGTCTCCGGATCTTTTCCTAAAGTTATAGTCACAAGCAATCTGTCAAGATCATATAAGCCGTATTTAACTCCTGTATGAAGGGAATCTCTAAATAGGTAATCTGCTCTGTCAGCGTCGAGTTGACTGGATATTATAACTTTCCAGAATATTTTTTTGCCTAATATGCCCGGGTTGCCCTGGATCAAAGCAGAAATTTCGTCGGAGGTTATTTTAAAATTATTTTTATTTAGAGTGTGATTTTCAATTACTTCCCTGAGAGGTCCTTTGATCAGCTCAACTGTGTAGTCTTCGTGTTTATAGGCTTTACCTGTTAGTGGATTCTCTTCAAATAAATCCTCAGAAGCATGGGAAAAACATGGCTGGCCAACATCGTGAAGTAAAGCGGATAGTCGAACTAAATGCCTATCTCTCTCAGAACCGGCTTCCTTATATTGTAACTTATCCTTCAATAATCTTTTGTTTTCATCATCTCTTAAAATTGCATCATACATCTTAGTCGCAAGATGCATAACCCCAAGAGAATGTTCTAATCGGGTATGAGTAGCACCGGGATACACCATTTCTGTGAGTGCAAGTTGCCTGATCCTTCTGAGTCTTTGGAAGACAGGGTGAGCTATAATGTCCTTCTCCCATTCATTGAAGGTTATAAATCCATGTATCGGGTCGCGTATCTCATATACTTCGGACATTTAAAGTCACCCTGCGTGGTATGTCTGTAATTTCGGTCGCGCTTGTACATATGCGCGGTTTGGATTATAGTGCGTTGAGGATTCCTCGACAACCCTTTTTCTTGTTTTCTAGAATTCGCTATTTGCCAGATCTGCGTTGAGTGTATCTCATAGGTGCGGAACATCCTTTCGTGTATAATTTGTTTTTTCACAATTTTTCTATTCTCTTTTGATTGTTGGTATATGACCGCCTGATAATCTATATAGTGTTTCACCAGCGTGGTGAACTACCAGGACGCCTTGATTTTCTTTGTCTTCATAGTCGGCGA
>CAYNTC010000290.1:0-3262 GCA_964399795.1 uncultured Pirellulales bacterium
ATGGCGTGATAATCGGTTCCAAACTCGTGGGATTGATTGAGAGCAACTTGAATAATGGACAAAAAATGATTTCGGAGATTTCGAGTTTCTTAACCGAGGTTAAGAGCGCGATCGCAAAGCGTTAATTATCCTTGAGCTGGTGAGACGAGAAACTCAAATGAAAATCCTGCCGATTGGAAAGTTGCTGGCACCGAATTGTCGCTGTTATGCCAAATCCTGCTTATTCCAATTTTGGCCTCGACAAATAGAGTCCATTTTAGTATCGTTATTTTTGAACTTTTTCCATACAGAAGCAGTAAGAATCAGTATCGGCGTTTTCATGTCAGCATTTGACTGCTGCGGTAAGCGCCGAGTTTGCTATCGATTGGATTAGAAGGATTTTAAGTTTTGGAGGATAGTATTGTGAAGGTGCTAGTAATTTCAGTCAGCATATTACTTGTAGTAACGGTAACAGCAATAACAGCCTTTGGACAGGATGACACGAAGCAACCCGTCCTCCGCAGTAGCTCGGCTACGGAGGGTGAAAGCTCATCTCCAGCAAGAGAAATCCAAAAAGAGCCTCAAATTTCTCTCCCAGGAGTGAGAGTTAGATCGCCACGCATGTCAGTCAAGCCGCCGGAACCACAACGTCCGGTTAGCAGGGCAGAAGAGATCGAGCAGGAGTTGGCCGCCTTACAAGCACGAATCGCAAACCTGAAGGCGGAGCATACAAGGCTTGTCGAAGAATTAGAAGTAATTCACCAACTAGCTGTGGAGGAAAAGGCGGCCCAAACAGCCGCTCGCTTGAAAGACCTTATGACCGAACGCAAGAGGGAATTTGATCAGAGATTGCAGAGTTTAGAGCAGAGACATAAAAGACTCCAGCGAATACATGGACGAACAGAGATCATGGCGAGGATAAAAAGACCTGCTCGAAAAGCGCCGGCGTTCACCTTGACAAGCTTTAACGGCAAGAGTGTGAGCCTTTCTGATTACAAAAATAAAATTGTTGTCCTGGAGTGGTTTAACTTTGGGTGTCCTTTCTCCAAATACCACTACGAGACTAAGAATACAATGATCGAATTGGCGAACAAGTACAAAGATAAGAATGTCGTCTGGTTAGCTATCAACAGCACAAGCAATACAACATCTGAGGCGAACAAATTTTTTGTCCGTCGTTACAAGCTGCCCTATCCGATACTTGATGATACTTCGGGCAATGTAGGTCGTGCTTATGGAGCCAGAACAACACCGCACATGTATATAATAGATAGCAACGGCATGATTGTTTACCAGGGTGCCATCGACAACGCACCGTCGGGCAAGTCTCAAGACGGGTATATCAACTATGTGGATAAAGCCTTGGCGGAACTGATCGAGGGCAAAGAAGTGAGCATGACCTATGTTAGGCCCTACGGCTGCAGCGTGAAGTATGGCCCAGAAAAATAGTCGACCTTGAAAAAGACAACTTAATGTGCAGCAAGAGATTTTGCCGCAATATAAAGCCGAACATTTGCGTCACTATTGGCAAAGAGAGATTGCGTTAACTTTGTGAACAACTGATTTTTGAAGTGGTGGCAGTTTATGTAAGTTTTATCAAAAATTTTTAGGAGGCTGTATTATGAAAAAGTTGCTTATTCTCATCGTTGGCACACTTGCCATCTTGGCTGTGACCTACATGGCATTTGCGCAGGAGCAAGGTGACCGCGCGCAGCGCAGGGCGAGGATGCGTGAGGCCCAGCTCAAAGCCATCGAAACAATTCAACAGCAAGCTGCAAAAATCAAGACAAGCATGGAAGAGACAGCAAAGGCACGCGAATCTCGTGGGAGCTTCCAGGATCTCTCTGAAGATGAACGAACAAAAATGCGAGAACAATTTAGGCAAAGACGTGAGGAACAGGAAGCCGCAATTCAAGCTATTGAGGAAGCGCTGGTCAGTTTGAAAGGACCCAGACGTCTTAGAGAAGAACATGAGGAATCTTTAAACCAGCTCAGGCAACTCCGTACAACCGCGGCACAAGAGAACGCAGAGAAAACGATAAAAGCGATAGACGATATAATCAGCAAGCGGGAAACGAAATTTGATGAAACCCTCCAAGAACTTGGCTTTGGTCTCGGACAGAGACCTTGAAAGTTTTGCCAGCTCAGCTGGAAAGAAGCAAGCTACTTAGTAATGATCCGGCGAAAGGATTAGCAAAACGCGGGCTATGCACAGCAGGGCTTACGCCATCGCCTATCAGAATGTCGGAGCACCACGGGCGATATGATAAAGGATTTGATAACAGAAAATAGAAGTTGCCGGCGTTTTCATCAGGAAATTCCTATAGAACGCAATACACTTCGAGAGCTCGTGGACCTGGCAAGACTCTCTCCATCAGCGGGCAATTTGCAGCCACTGAAATATATACTTACCTGTGAGCCTGAAAGAAATGCGTTGATATTTCCACATCTTGCCTGGGCCGGCTATCTTAAAGACTGGCCTGGCCCATCTGAAGGGGAAAGACCGTCGGCTTATATTATCATTCTTGGCGATACAGAGATAGCAAAATCATTTGGCTGCGACCATGGCATCGCAGCTCAAGGTATTCTCTTAGGTGCCAGAGAAAAAGGATTGGCAGGCTGCATTATTGGCCTGATCCAGACAGAACAATTACGTCAAGTCCTGGCCATATTGGCTCGTTATGAGATATTACTGGTTGTGGCTTTGGGAAAACCCAAGGAAGCGGTCATCCTTGAGACCATTGGCCCTGCTGGTGATATAAAGTATTGGCGCGATACCGAGGGTACCCACCATGTTCCGAAGCGCTCGCTGGAAGAAATCATTGTAGGCTGAAGTTCTATTGATATCTTCAAAAAAAGCGAGCGCTCCAGTAACGATATTGGTAGGTAGTGGCAAAATAAGCCTGGCTAATCACACGCAGGAATTCTTCTTTTGATACGGTGTTTTTTGACGTTGATATTATCCATAAATGTGTCACCATCGGGGCTGAAAAGATCCGGGCCAAAATTTCAGTGAATTATTTACTTGTGTAATCAGCAGATATTTAGTATACGTTTCAAGCACATCGGTATCTTGGCTGAGATGCTAACAGTGTCGAAGGTAGGTCTCATGAGCGAGATTTCAATACGGCAATTATTAAAACAGATAACTTCTTCGGCTTCTGTCTCAAAACGTAATAATTTGTAATTTCGACAAAAAAACTCAATAAGCAGGAAATCCATATTTGGATAAGAAAAATTAATATAATTCTGTTGGCGCTTTGTGAAGGGGTAAATCTATGCA
>CAYNTC010000291.1:0-3260 GCA_964399795.1 uncultured Pirellulales bacterium
TCGCTCGTTCATCGCATCAACCCCCTATTTTTACTTCAAAACTGTGCCTTCTGAATATGTCTGCAATATCCTGCAACCTCTCATTACTGGGCGCTTCAGTTCGCATTAAGTCCAAATCAGCAGAAAGTCGCGCTGCTTTCTCTATACCACCACGGTTATAGGGCAAAATATCGATCCTCGCAACTGTACCTAGCGACAGGGCAAAAGCGGCTGTTGCCTCAATGTTCTTGTCATTGTCGTTAAAGCCACTAATGACAGGAACGCGGATTATCATACTTGCGTTGGCCCCGGCAAGTCGCCGGATATTATCGAGTATCAATTCGTTTCCTACACCAGTATACTGCTTATGAATCGATGAGTCCATGTGCTTCAAGTCGCACAGAAACAAATCTACTTTGTCTGCCAATTCCTGGATCAGGTCGGCTTCCGCATAGCAGGTTGTATCGACCGCCGTATGAATACCTCTTGTGCTGCACTGATTCAACAGTGCCAGAAGGAACTCCGGTTGCATTAGCGGCTCGCCACCTGAGAATGTCACACCCCCGGCTGACTGGTCGTAGAAAATCCGGTCCTTGTCCACCTCAGCTATCACCTCGTCGACGGTCATTTCTTGCCCAATGATTTCCCTCGCACCAGTTAAACATACCTTCACGCACTGGCCACAGAGAACACATTTGTCAACGTCAGTAACAATCCGCTCTTTAACCAGAGATATTGCCTCATAACCGCATACTTCTATGCAACGCCCACATTTAACGCATCTGTCATGCCGGATGCTTAATTCGGGGTATAGACTCCAGCTCTCAGGGTTGTGACACCACCGGCACCTAAGAGGGCAGCCCTTCAGGAAGACTGTTGTTCGTATGCCTGGGCCGTCGTGTATGGCGTACCTCTTGATGTCGAAGATGTAGCCTTTTCGTTCTTTCTCTGATTGGATCTGCATCTTAAGGTTTTATTAGGTACTGCTGTAATCAACTTCAGTGTTGTCTCGATAGCCGTTTTGCCACCTTCTGCATTCAATAATATCGACAGCAAGTCCATAATACAAGCTTCTTGGAGAACGATAGCTGTCGATAACTGTGGAATAGAAAATTTGTATTAAGTCTATGACAGGCTGCTAAATTCTACTCTAAGTAGACGCTGCACAAAGAAATCCATTCGCCTTCGCCCTGCAACATGACCATGGTTAGGCAATACCAGCAGGTCAAAATTCTTATTTGCTTCGATTAGCGCCTCAACTACCCGCATAGCTGAAGATGAATCCGCGTTCTTATCGAATTCTCCTGTTCTGCCGCTCAGGAAAATAAACGCTCTCTCGGATTAGCTTGGCGGCCATATTCTCGAAGGCAACAGGTTCTGATTCGGCTTCCAGAATTTTTGAAGAAGGGCTTGTAATTAGGCAGCCGACGCTTGTATTATCACGGATAAAAAGCTACACAAACTTGTGCCTTTTTTTTGCATTTGCGATATGTCGAATTATACATAACGATTACGCTTAATGAGGAAGTGCAGATGGACAAAAAGAAAGAGCTGATTAACACTGTTCTCGATCGAGTGCAGGAATCGGAGGGTAAAAAGAAGTTGATGTGTGCTGAGGCTTTTAAGCTGGCGCAGCAACTCGGGGTGGAAATTCCTGAGATTGGGCGGATTTGCAACCAGCACAACATAAGAATCTGTAAATGTCAGCTTGGCTGTTTCGCGTGACAGCAGGAAGGATAGAAATGTGAAAAAGTTGAGAGCAAGGTTTAAACTCTGGCTCAGTACTGAGGACGTTGAAGGCGTTTTCGGCGACGGCAAATGGCGACTGCTTAAGTCTATCGATGCTAAAGGTTCACTGAAGCTGGCCAGTGAATCTCTTCATATCAGCTATCGCAAGGCCTGGGGAGACTTGAAAAAAGCACAGGATGGATCGGGGATCAGGGATCGGGGATCAGAGAAGGCTTCGACGAGTCTGCTGATCCCTGAACCCCGGCCCCTGACCCCCCAAAAGCATATGAAGGGACTTCTAAAATGCCCGAAACGTTGAAGGAGACATCTCGACCTGCTTTTAGTTTTGGATTTAGCCTAATTGAGCTTCTGGTTGTTATCTCAGTAATAGCTTTACTCATCGGCCTCGCTCTGCCGGCACTTAGCCGAGCAAGGTCCACAGCTAAACAAACGATTTGCCAAAGTCGATTACGGCAATGGGGATTGGTCTTTGACGTCTACTCGGCGGAAAACAATTATCTTTACCCCCACATTGATGGCCGTGACCGTACATCAAGTAATCCCAAAACATACGCGGACTTAGCAGATTATTACTTCGGCTGGATCGATGTACTGCCTCCTCTAATGGGAGAAAAATCCTGGCGCAATCATAACCGCAGAGAATATCCAGACAAAGAGACTATATTTCAATGCCCTTCTGCCAAGCTACTGCCGCGAGAGTTTTATAATCAGGACCGTGAGAAATTTGGTTTCTTCTCTTACGCTATGAACTCGTGCCTGGAGCTTGACAGAAACTGCTGGAAACCCTACGGCTGGCCGAGTGGGGATTTGAACTGGCGAATGCCCAGTTTTCTAAATGTAGGGCAGATAAGGAATCCGGCTCGGGTAATTTTACTGTTTGACCAACTTCTTGACCCACGACTGGGTTACAACGGAAATAAGCTCAATCGCTCAGCGGGCCAGCACTGCGGCAGCTACCCGCGGGCGTTTAGTGCTCGTCACGCCAGGCCCGGCGGATTACTGGGCGGTTTTGTTCTCTACTGTGACTACCATGTTCAATGGAACGAATCGGTTTGGAAAACAGATTGGCCTGATGATTTGGAAGTTCCGCCGCGTAACGACCAAAACTGGTACCCGTATCCAGTGAGATAAAGTAATGAATAATGACATTCAAATTAAGATTTGCTCTGTTGAAAACCTGAAAAACTGTCATTCCGAGCGAGGCGAAGCCGAGTCGAGGAATCCCTCGGCTTGGCTCTGGACAGGTCTGTTTTTAATAGACTTCTCCACTGTGCCCCTTAGGGGCTTCGGTCGAAATGACAACTGACCTTTTCAACAAAGCTATTAAGATTGAAAGGAAACAAAATGGTGAAGACAAAATTGATGATTTTAGTAATTGTTTTGGCAGTATTTGGTAAGGTCAGCTCGAGCTTGGCTAAGCCATACTCTATCCATGAAATCCAATATACCACTGATCCCAATGGCAACAGTTCTCTGGATGGTATGCTGATAGGCGAATGCTCCGGGGGGATTGTCACGTGCATTTTTCCTGG
>CAYNTC010000292.1:0-3254 GCA_964399795.1 uncultured Pirellulales bacterium
GCACAACTTTATTCTTATGCTATACAAAGATATATCAAGGGACGTGAGGTCTTGAACGACGTTGCTAAAGGCCGATTAGCTTCGGTATTAGTCGAGATAGAGGTTAAATGTATCAGTGAGCTTCTTGGTCCTCAATCAACCATAAAAAGGGCAATCGAGCGCGACGACTATTCAGGGCTTCTGCAGGAGCATGATAGGCTGCTCGGAAGCACTAGTGGTGCTGGGCAATTACTGTTGAAGTTAAAATTTGACTATGGCCCAAACAATGGCGGCAATCGCTCAGTTCCATTAGTTTTGCCGGAACCTCCCAGTGGATAATTGGTTAAATTTTTTACCAATCAACAGTTACTAATTACCGATTACCTGCGAAGACAACAGTTTTCAACTGGTTTTCCAAACAGCGGAAGTTTGGTATATGAGAAATCGTCAAGGGATTGCCATATTTCTTTTATTTTTCCTCCTACTTATCATTATTTTGCTGCAGATTCTCTCGATGGTGCAATCCGGCAGGCTTTATCAGAGAATCAACTATCTTGGCCAGATCGTCGAGCGTACCGCTGCGAATGCCAGAGAAGAAGGTCCAGAGGAAACGAGTGTGACTGACGGAGCAGAACGCGCCGATGAGGGTGACCGGCTTGTATGGGCGTTTCGCGTCGAGCCGAAGACTTTGAATCCCATATCTGCTGAGGCGGATATCTACACAACGTGGATCACAATACCCTACATCTTTGAGCCGCTTTTAACGCATGACTACGATCAGGAAAAGCTGAAGCCATGCCTGGCACAGTGCTACGAAATTAGCGACAACGGATTGAAAATCACCTTCAGACTCAGAGACAATATATGCTTTTCTGATGGAGCACCTGTTACCGCGGACGATGTCAATTTCACTTACCAAACTATTATTAATCCAAATGTTGATGCAGCCAATATAGCGAGCCAACTTACAGATATCACCGCAGTGAGATGGGTGGACGATCTGGTCGTTGAATTTTCCTTAAAGAGAGCATGCTCTAAGTCACTGGATGGTTTAACTTGGGTGTGGACTATTGGCATCCTTCCAAAACATGTCTATCAGTTCCATGACGCCCAGGAGTTCAACAGGCGCATATCCGATCCAATTGGAAGCGGGCCATACGTTTTTCAGAAATGGGATGTGGGTAAGGAGATTATCCTTCGTCGCAATGAGAACTACTGGGGCAATAAACCCAAGCTCGAAAAGATGGTCTATCGTTTTATTTCAAATCCAGCTGCCTGTATACAGGCTCTTCGCTGCCATGAGGTGGACATTGTTATTCCAGAGCCGGAGCAATTCGCCGATATGGTTAATGATGAGCAGTTCAAAAGGGATTTTTACTGCCTGTCATATTGGACGCCTTGGACTCCTTTTTACTATATCGGCTGGAATCAGGAAACTGCGTTTTTTGCTGATCGGCGGGTTCGTCTGGCTATGACCCACATCATAAATCGCAAGCAGATAATAAAACATCTGCTCAGAGAGTATGGCATGGAAATCTCAAGTCCCTTTTATGTTTTCGGCCCGCAGAATGACCAGACTATCGAGCCGTGGCCCTACGATCCGGACAAGGCCAGAGAGCTGCTTGACCAGGCTGGTTGGCGCGATACAGACGGGGATGGCCTGCGCGATAGGGATGGGACTGCATTCAGGTTCCGGTTTATGTACTCGAACTCGTATGCCTTGTATAATCGATTAGCCAGGATTCTAAAAGATGAAGCGGCTAAAGTAGGTATTGAAGTCATTATCGAGGCCTGTGAGTGGGCGATTCTGTCAGCTCGGTTAAACAGTAGAAAGTTTGACGCTTATATTGCAGGCTTGGGATTTAATACGCCTGGAGATCCCTACAGGCTGTTTCATTCTTCTCAGACAAATGAAACAGGATTAAATTACGTGCACTTTTGTAATGCACGAGCCGATGCGATAATCGAGCAGGCCGGGCGCACAGTCGATGATGAACAGAGAGACGAGCTTTATCGACAGTTGCACAGGATTCTGCATGATGAACAGCCGTATACTTTTCTGTTTACCAGGCCAACTCTTCGCTTCGTTGACCGGCGCTTTGAGAATGTCAAAGTCCATAAAATGGGCTTGAACTACCTACAATGGTACGTGCCCCGAGCAAAGCAGAAATATAAATAAGCCTGCGTTTCGCGTTTATGATGTCTTAAAGGTTCGTGATGAAAACCTATATCATCAGGCGGCTGCTTCTGATTGTGCCGACATTGTTTGGCATTACGGTAATCGTTTTTCTTATCAGCCGTATTGCTCCGGGGGGGCCAACAAACCTTTCTTTGGGCGGTAGTGGTCAGGTAGATGCTAAGTGGACAGCCGATGTTGCCGATGCACGACGAATGCTCTACGGGCTGGATAAGCCCATTCATGTTCAATACGCCGACTGGTTGGGACATGTACTGCGCCTCGATTTCGGGTATTCAATTAAGCATCATAGGCCAGTTATTGAGCTAATTAAGGAAAGGTTGCCTGTAACGCTAATATTGAATCTGATGGCTTTTATCATAATTTATTCTGTGTCACTTCCGGCAGGTGTTCTTATGGCGGTAAAACATGGACGGCTTTTTGACCGAGCCGGTTCACTGATTTTGATGATGCTATGGTCGCTGCCGGTGATGTGGGTTGGCCAAATGCTGATCGGATATTTTACAGGACCAGCTTTTAAAGACTGGTTTCCGCCGGCAGGACTATCAAGCAGTTTCGCAGATCAACTGCCATTTTTTGCCTGGCTCAGCGATAGCCTTTGGCACCTGGCTTTGCCGGTTCTGTGTTTGAGCTATGGGGGTTTTGCTTATCTTGCTAATCAGGTCAGATCTGGGATGCTGGACAACTTACGCATGGATTATGTTAGAACTGCAAGGGCAAAGGGTCTGCCAGAGAGGGTTGTGATATTGCGACATGTTTTTCGCAATAGCATAATTCCACTTATAACAATTACCTCGACGCTCCTTCCTGCGATGTTTGCAGGATCGGTTATTGTTGAGCGCATATTCAGCATTCCCGGCATGGGTTTGCTTGCATTTGAGGCGGTTAGCAATCGCGACTACAACGTTATCATGGCTGTAGCAACAATAGCTGGAGTCTTGAATTCCGTCGGCCTTTTACTTGCCGACATAGCTTATGCTATCGCCGATCCAAGGATTAGCTTCGAAGTTGCCGTGTGAGAGGATATGAAAAGACTTGTGGAGCAAGGAAGTGATTGGGGCATTTCGTTCGGCCAGAT
>CAYNTC010000293.1:0-3228 GCA_964399795.1 uncultured Pirellulales bacterium
CAAATTAATACGCCTGAGGCGTATAAAAGACTTATCAATAATAATGTTAGTAAATAGGTCAGTTTGAGTACTGTATTTATGTATTCTGTCTTCTGTTTTCTGTATTCTGTTCTCATCATTCATACCTGAGCGCCTCCATGGGATCGATTCGGGCTGCTCTGCGAGCAGGAATCCAACAAGCCACGATCAGGGCTGTGAGGACTGACAAGATGACCACCACAAACGAGATGGGATCAAAGGGGCTGATGCCTTCGATTTGACTGCGAAGGATCGTGGCCAATCCCATGGCAATGGGCACACCGATGACGATGGCAAGCAATCCAAGATGTAGACCCATGGACAAGATCAATACCATGGCATGGGTGCGAGTGGCTCCGACTGCCAGGCGGATACCGATTTCCCGAGTCCGGCTGTTGACCACATAGGCCATCACACCATAGGTGCCAACTGAAGCCAAGAGCAAAGCCACACACCCCAATATGGCGAGAATTCGCATGGCTGTATGCTGAACCGCCAGATCGAGCTTGAGGATGTCACGCAACGCTCGAACGTTCCCATCCACGAGTTTGGGATGGATACGGCCAAGTTCTGCACGTACTGCTGCCAAGGCCTGATGTGCGTCGGATCAGGTGCGGATCACGAGTGCGGCATGGAGCATTTTATCTCGTTTGGTCACGCGAAATACACCTGTCTCCAGCCAGTCATCATGTCGATGAAAACTCGCGTCCTTGACCACTCCAATAACTACCCACTGACCGAAATGTTTACCCAGAGGCTCCTGACCTGGCCAAAAGGTTTGTGCGAATCGTTCGTTCACAATGATATTCTGCCGTCCTGTGTCAATATCCTCTGGCGTATATTCACGCCCGCGCAATATAGGAATGCCCATCAAAGCAAAAAGTCCAGGGCCGATATTTCCATAGTAGCCTATGTCTGCGTTACTGCCCTCGTATCCTTCCGGTTTAAAACCAAAGGTATCGATCACACCGATCCCACTGACCAGCGGCTGATAGGGTGACACACACACCTGTTCGACGTCAGGAATCAGTGACACTCTGCGAACGATTTCAGACAGTTGCGGTTCGAGGTTTTCCGTGGTAAATCCAATGCCTTCCAAATTGAGCGGTGCCAGGGCCAATCTCTCGTGAGGATAACCCAGATCCACTGACAGTTGTTTGCCCATACTGCGAAGACACAATACCGCTCCGCACAACAAAATCAAAGATCCTACTACCTGTGTGACAATCAAACCGTGTCGTAACCATGCTCGTTTTCGACTGATGCCCTGAGTATCTTTCAGCACAAGTCCCGGTTCGAATCTGCTGGCTTGCCAGGCTGGTAACACGCTGAATCCCAGCCCCGAGACCAGTACAGCACTCAAGGCAAAACACCAAATCCGCACATCAGGCATCAAACTCAGCGGCCTGCCTGGCCACCAACTCACAAACGTCATCATCATTCGACTGATCCACGTAAACGCCAACAAAGCTCCTGCCGTTCCACCTGCAGCCACCAAAATCCCTTCACATATCACCTGTCTCATCAAATCCAAACGTGAAGCACCTAGCGCCATGCGTGTGGCGATTTCGTTTCGCCGTTTCATGGCACGGGCAAGAAACAATCCGGATACATTGGCACAGGCGATCAAAAGTAACAAGATCGTGGCCATGGCAGCGAGTTGTAAAAATCGAACGACTTTTGATTTGAGACGGGATGTACCCAACAGCCCTCGTCCAAAGGATTCCAAGCGAATTTTGTGAAAGTCAGGTGACGTACCGTATACAAACCAGCGAGGATCTGATCGAGTTTCAAGCTGTTTCTTAACGTCTGCTGCAACGGGTGTCAAACAATCCGTTGCCACAGTTGCCAACTTCGGATCTTTCAGACGCCCTACAAACTGGTAAATCGCCCCACCTAACATCGGTTCCATACTCGCAGGCAACCAAAGGCAAGGCGATTGAAAATCGAGTCCAGCAAATCCTTTGGGGGCCACACCAATGATTTCAACGACTGTATTGTTCAAAGTAAGGGTCTCTCCCAAAACATTGGTCGCACTGCCAAACTGACTTTTCCAAAAGGCATCACTGATCACAGCCACGTATTGCCCTTGAGTTGAACTCTCTTCTTCCGGACGAAAGCCTCGTCCCAGTACAGGCTTCACCCCCAGAAATGAAAAATAATCTCCAGAGACCAGCTCTGCGTCAATTTCTTCCAAGCCGTCCTTTGTTTTAAGCTTGGCAGTAATCCCTGCATAACCGATGATGCCATCGAAAATACCTGGATTTTTCCGAAAAGCCTCGTAATAAGGTCGACAGAAATTCTCACGCACAGGCTGTCCCCCTGTACCCGCCGGCCCAATAGCCCACAGTTCATTAGGCCGCATCACCGGCTTGGGACGTAGCAACATCTCGTTGAGAATGCCAAACAAAGCCAGATTAGCCCCGATGCCCAACGCCATAGTGAACATTGCCACCGCAGTAAAGCCCGGATTCTTACCCAATTGCCGAATACCGCATTTAATATCCTGCCATATTGTCATCATTTTTATAATTCCTCAATTCTATATTCTGTGTCCTGAATTAATACATTTCTATTTTAACCGAATTCTGTCGTGCTCGTCCCACTGCGACATGTCCGAGAGGATAATCTCATCGCCGGGCATCAGGCCTTCTATGACTTCTATCGTACTAACCGAGCTGCGTCCAAGTTGTACACGTGTACGTACTGTGTATTTACCGTCTTCGATCAGCTTGAATAGCTCTACAGTCGCTTGACTGGACGCAAAAACCGGCCGACCTACATAGATAATGTCGTTCAAACGTTCGATTTCTATCACACCAACTACAGATAAATCAGGCCTCGCTCCATCTGGCATTGTTCCTTCGAGGGTAATATCCACTGTTACATATCCTTCCATTACCGTGGGATCAATGCGTGATACCTTCCCGGCAACCGTTCCATTATATGTATCTATTTCTGCGGATAGGCTGATGCGTACATCGCGGGCTTGTACTTCGGGGACCTTTAACTGGGCTTTGAGGCGTTTGGGATTTGTAATCCTGCCCAGTATTGTTCCGGCCGAGACCGACTGGCCTAACTCAATTTTTTCCTTTACAGAGGCTAAAACTCCCGATGTACCAGCCCGAACATTTAAAGAGTCGATCTGGCTTTTCCTAAGATTAAACAGGGATTCCGCCTGACGTAATGAAGCCTCATACTCTGCCAGTT
>CAYNTC010000294.1:0-3198 GCA_964399795.1 uncultured Pirellulales bacterium
ATGTGGAAGGTCTATGGACTGGTGAAGGCAACATTAATGCCGATCCACTTTTTTTAGATGCCGACGGAACTGATAATATCTTTGGCACGAATGATGACAACCTGCGTTTGCTGCCTGGCTCACCATGTATTAATGCAGGTAGTAACACAGCAGTTTTACCATGGGTATTGACCGACCTCGATGGTAATCCGCGCATTATAAATGGGATCGTGGATATGGGAGCTTATGAGTTCTGCGGTCTATTCAATTGGTACGTTAATGCTGCTGATGGTGATGATAATAATGACGGATCTACGCTTGAGACAGCTTTCGCGACAATCCAGAGAGCTATCGATGCATCTGGTTATGGTGACACAGTACTGGTCTATCCTGGCGTATACACTGAAGAAATCATTTTTCTCGGTAAGGCTATAACTATTGAAGGGGTAGCAACTACCGATGGCGTGCCGGTGCTGCAGAATCCCGATGATTTCGCTGTCTCATTTTATTATGGCGAAGGACCCGATAGTATCTTGAAGAATTTTGTCATAAGAAATAGCTTTATGGCCATCTTCATAGCTGGCGGTAGCCCAACAATAACCAATGTCACGATAGTTAATAATAAATACGGCATTGAGGCTTATGCCGGAGCAGAGCCTGATATTAGCAACTGTATCTTCTGGAGCAATACAATTAGCGATCTATTCCAATGTGAGGCACGCTATAGTTGTATCGAACAAGGGGTCGAAGGCCAAGGCAACATCAATGTCGACCCTCGCTTTTTCGATCTGGCCAACGATGATTACCATTTGCTCAGCGAGCGTGGCCGATATTGGCCTGCCCATGATGTATGGGTTCTCGACAATATAACAAGTCCCTGCATCGATGGCGGCGACCCAACTGCTGATCCATCCGGTGAACCGATGCCCAACGGCTATAGAATCAATATGGGTGCTTATGGCGGTACGGCTTATGCAAGCATGAGTGAAATGGTGTGGCTCGATGGTGATATCAACCACGATGGCATTGTCGATATGGTAGATTTTGCGATGCTCGCCAATAATTGGCTTAGAGTTGAATAAATGCCCATATCTAATCGGTTATACCCCCATTAAAAGTGTCGATTAGCAGTTGAGCCTGCGGCTTTGGTGATTTAGAATTTGAACTGCTCTTTAAAGACGGTTTTAAAATCGTAAATATCGTTGAAATCATCGATCGAATCATTCGGCTGGGCGCTCATCCATTCGTGGCGGATCATAAGGTAAACGATTTCGCCGAAGTCGCGAGTTGTTCTGACACCCCAGGTGTTGAGCACCAGCATTGCGAGTCTACCATATTTTTCTATAGCGAGCCTTCTTAGACCCTCACACAGAGTTTGGCCACTGATATGGCGTGGCTCAGCCGTGATCTCTTTCAGCGTATAGCCGAGCCCTTCGTAGATGAACTTAAGAGCACCGGTGCTGTAACGGCCATCTTCTCTGGCTAACTGTTCGAGGCCTTTTTTCATCTGACGATCTGTTGCGCGCCTTCCTGTTCTGAGCTTGGCCAATCTTTCTCGATCCTTACTACTATTGAGCGCCTGAAATCAGGAAGCGCAACTATAGTCGCAGTAGTTTGCACATCCGTCCATTTATCTGTCCAGGGGTCGTAGATACGGATTTTGGCATTATCGAGTCCGGCACCGATTTTGGAGAGTTCGACAGAGACACCGTGTACTATTTGGGGCTTAACGCCCTGTTTTAGTTCAGTGCGCCAATCATTGCTTATGTCACGACACCAGACAAGAATCGTATTTTTACCTTTTAGAGCATATACGCGCATGCGCGAATGTTTGATTTGGACAGGCTCAAAATTTTCATCTGGCAGATCAATGTCCTCAACGACCTCGGCGAAACGTGCGTAATGGTACCATAAATTGTTCTTGTCTACGTACGTATCCCAATGCCAGATTTGTCCGGGTCCGGCTGCACCAGCGAAAAACGGAGCAAACAATACATCATGGAGGATCATTCCATCTTTATCTTTTTCGTAGAGTTCGAAAGGACCAGAATGACCCGGCTCAACGGCACCACCTTCTGCTAAGATTATGGGCTTGCGTAAGCGAAACGCTCGAAGCTCTGAGACAGCATCGGCTGCGAGAACGTCAACGGGGCCGTGACAGACTTTAAGGGCTGCTCCCAGGTCAAGGTAGCGGTGTACCTGGGCTACGTCGTTGTCGGTCATACGATAGATTGTGCGGTACGTACTGAGGACTTCTGCAATATCGAAGCTGCTGAGACTTTGCATAGCGAGATTGTTTGGGAAGCGACTGTGCAATTCACCGAGCATTAGTTCGGTCCACTCGGTCCAGCCTCGGCCTGCAATTGTGTTAATTTCGTTCCAGAGTTCCCAGCCGAAAATAGCTGGCTTATAGCTATAGCGACTGGCGTACCAGTCCAACTTGCTTTTGAACTGCTCTTGGCTTCGGCGACCGGTGAAGAAATCAGTAACATTTCTTGCTGGCCCACCTTGTGAGGTATGGTGAATGTGCTTACCAAATACCCCATTATCCTCGAAATTACGGAAGTGTTCGAGTGTCAGTTTGACCCTGATACCGTGGTTTTCAGCCATGGAGAGCAAACGGTCAATTCGCCGAGCTTTTTGGGGATCGTATTGGCCGCTTTTTGAGTGTTCGACATCCCAAAACTCGTGGCTGAGCCAAATGCGGATGAAGTTGCCTTGATTTTCTGAGAGCTTTGTGAGCCATTGCTGCATTTGTGCCAGGCCTTGTTCTTCGTCGGCCTCGGAGCTTGGATGGATCATATTTAAGCCGATAGGGATATAACAGCTACCATCGGATAGCTCGAAATAGCGCGGATCGCGTGGACTGACGCGAACAAAGGCATTTGCCTGATTGGCCAGCGCGGCAGTAACAGGCGCCACTATAAAAGTAGCAGCGGTAACGAGCAAATGAAATCTACGCCACAACATGGCATTTGCTTTCCATAACTTAATACATCACTCGAACTGACAGAATTTTAGTTGGGAACCAACATAAATACGTATTTGACAACACTATATTGCACTTTGTCATTCCCGTGAAAACGGGAATCCAATTTGCTGAGGACTTTAATGGATTCCCGCCTGCGCGGGAATGACACAAAGAATCGGTCAGTTTGAGTACATTAAAGTACTTTTTGTCCTGGTTTTGCCCCGGGATCAGCAGTGAGCATAAAGATG
>CAYNTC010000295.1:0-3194 GCA_964399795.1 uncultured Pirellulales bacterium
CCGGATGCTTCGCCTTTCGGCTCAGCATGACAATAAAAACGGTCAGTTTGAGTAACTAAAAACGTTCTGTCGAGACAGTCGTTTTTATCTGTATACAAAATTAGCAACGTAGCAAAGTAAACTATATTTATTCTTGGGTTCACATCCAAGAACGTCACGGTCCTTTCCCCCGGATATATCCGTGAGCAGAATGGAGTATTCTATGGATGGTTGGGTGTCGAGTCAAACACTAAATTACTGGTTGTCGCCCTTGTTGTTTGATTCTACCTGTCGTATTTCTTGCTTGGGGTGTAGCGCAGAAGGATTCTTGTCAGGCGATAGTTCAACAATAGAAATTGGAGCTTTTTGTGGTTTTTCAGGTACTGGTTGGATTGTTTGTTGCCCTTGTCTTGAAGGTTCGCCGATAGGTTCGAGTCGCTGTTCTTGTTTCACCGTTTGGCTAAGACTTTCGACATCCGCTGCTGCCGCGGCAAGGACGACTTTTTGCACGGCTTGTTCCGCCGGTTCTGTAGTCAGTGATCGCAGGTAAATCTGCGACGGTGTAGCCTGCTCGACCCAGACTAAATTTTCTCTAATCAACTCCAGAAGCGCCAAGAACAAGCCTATCAACACGGCACGATTTTGCTTAGATTCAAAGATACGTTCAAAAGTCATTGGGCCTTCTTCCTGAAGGCGATGAAGTATCTCTATTTGATATAGGTCAATTGGCGTATCATCTTTGATGTGCCTTATCTCGGCTGCTGTGCCCGTTGCCCTGCATATTGTGTCAAAGGCTTCGAGCAAGTCCCACACGCTAACCTGTTCTATATCAATCTCGTCTTTACTATCCGGTTTCAATTGCCCAAGTAATGCATCAGGCCTACCAAAGCGCTCCTTATGCCTATCCGCAGCGGCATGGAGGAGATTAGCAGCGTCCTTGAATCTTTTGTATTCCAGAAGCTGGCGGATAAGTTCCGCCCGTGGGTCTACAAAATCATCTTGATCCAACTGGTCCAGCTCAGCCTTTGGCAGCAGCATTACCGACTTTATTTCCATCAAGGTTGCAGCCATTACCAGAAAATCGCCCGCTATATCGATATCCAGACTTTTGAGCATTTCGATATATCGGATATACTGGTCGGTTATCGTCGCAATAGGAATATCATAGATGTCCACCTCCTCTTTGCGGACCAGATGTAAAAGCAGATCCAGTGGCCCTGCGAATATGTCAAGATTTACGCGATAGTCAGCCACGGTTACTCCTGCTCGTTGCTGTTTTCAAGTATCTCTCGTGCTTTTTGTGCCTGGCTTTCGGGGATTTGCAGCCTTATGTCCAGAGCGGCAGGCACACCTGAAAACACATTGCCAGAGTTCTGGCCAACCACAACTGCCCTGATTCCAAAATCCTCAAGCAACTGCTTTGCCAAATCGGCTTCTATGTAGTCGCTGAATTGTGCGATTGTAACAAGCCTTTCTGTCATAGCCGCTCTCCTAATCCTACGGCCTTTCGAGCCGCAGCAAGTGTCTGTGCTGCCACTGTCCTTGCTCGTTGTGCCCCATTGGTTAACACCTTCCAAACTTCATCGACGTTATTCTCATACTCGGCCCTTCTCTGCCTGAAAGGCTTGAAGTATTCTATCATTAATTCTGACAGGCGTTTTTTGACTTCGCCATATCCCATTGGCTCGCTGCGGTACCTTTTCTCCCATTGGGCCAGTTCTTCATCGGAGGCTACCAGCTTCAAAAGCGCAAAAACATTGCATTTACCGGGGTCCTTCGGCTCATCGACAGGCGTTGAGTCAGTGACAATTTTCATTATTTTTTTTCTAACGTTTTCTTCCGGCTCAAATATCTCGATAGTATTTCCATAGCTTTTACTCATCTTTTGGCCATCGATACCTGGAACAACCGCCACAGATTCGATAATGTGTTCTTTTGGTACAGTAAAGATTTCTCCGTATGTATTGTTGAACCGAATTGCGATGTCGCGTGTAACTTCGATATGCTGTTTTTGGTCGGCACCAACAGGCACTAAATCTGATTTGAAAATGAGAATATCTGCAGCCTGAAGGACCGGATATGCGAACAGGCCATGATTTGGGCTGAATCCCTGAGCGACTTTGTCCTTGAAGCTAACGCATCTTTGCAGAAGCCCCATTGGAGTTACGCAGGAAAGCAGCCACGTCAATTCAGTGACCTCCGGCAAATCTGACTGTCGCCAGAAAACTGTTTTTTCCACATCCAGGCCGAGCGCCAGGTAATCCATTGTTACGTCGAGCGTATACTGAGCGATTTTGGCTGGCGATGGATTACCCGTGAGTGCGTGGTAATCTGCGATAAAGTAGAAACAATCATGCTCTGCCTGCAATTGCAGGTGTTGCCGCATAGCCCCAAAGTAGTTTCCGATATGAAGTCGCCCCGAGGGCTGTATGCCTGATAGAACTCTCAATTCAGCCTCCAATATTTACTCAATACACTATTTCAAACTTGCTGACGAGATTAATTTATCGAACAATAAACCTACTGATGCAAAATGTCAAGTCTTTTGCCCTGTAAGTTCAAGGCTGATTAATAGCCTTGAATATGCAATTGCTATGAAGCCTGGAGAAGATCGATTTGCTAAGAGGCTAAGAATGATACGATTTAAGTCGTTGTGATTAGGTTCTTTCACGGCTCGCCCGGTACGGTCAGGCTGCACGCAAAATTTGCGCTTACGAGAAAACGATGGAACGCTCCTGCCCGTTCTATACCTCAAGTTAAGTAATACGCTTTGTGTTCTTCTGCTGTTGACAGGTTTTTTAGGTCACGTTAAGTGAGACAATTACCCATAGCACTAAGTGTTGCGTTAGCGTCTCGCCGGGGGAGCAGGCTGTGAAAATCTATGATCTGCCGAGTGACTTCATATATCTTTTTGATTTGCGAAGTCCCATTCTGGATGCCTTCTTTTTTACCGCCTCGGTTGGTCGCCCGATTTTTGCTGCTATCTGAGCAGTCGGATTATTGGGAAAAAGCCTTTTCAGTATACCCACTTCGCTTTTGGACCACAAACCCTTGACGGCTCTTTTCTTTCTTACTGCTTTTCTCTTCTTTCCCATCGCAAAACTCCTTTCGCTTTCAATCGCTTTTTACCTCTATCTGATTACTTACATTATTCTAATAATCGTAACCGTTCACAGTATTTTAGTTCATTGAAGTAAAACAGTGTTTTTGTCCGA
>CAYNTC010000296.1:0-3185 GCA_964399795.1 uncultured Pirellulales bacterium
CGACTTGCAGCCTCTGATGGCGGCAAGATAGCTCCGCACAAGGTTATCTGGCCTGCCTACTGGGGCAAATTAGAGGATAACGGTGTTAAGCCGATTGAGCTTGCTATTGTCGAGAAGGTTATCAGCGGTGTTTTCACCGATATTGAGACTCCTGCTACGGGCGATTGGCCGGTTATTACAAAAGAAATGATCGCCACTGCTTTGAAAGCCTTGGCCAAGGCTGTTGACGGTAAAGCTGTGTATGTGGCAGGAGGCAGGCTATATAGCCTTGATGATTCAAACCAGCTTGTCGAGCAGGCTGACCATCCTGCTGCTGCGCCTTATATGTGGCCTATTGCGCATGACGTCCGGCCTGCGGCTCAGTCACTCGGTGTGCGTTACTGTGAGGATTGTCATAGTCCGGATGCGCCTTTCTTTTTTGGAAGTGTTACTATCGATACTCCGATTGTATCCGAGCGTGAATTCACTAAGAAAATGGTTGAGTTTCAAGATATAAGTCCGTTTTATGCCTGGGCGTTTGCATTTTCATTTGTATTTCGTCCCTGGCTGAAAGTAATCGCCCTTGCCTGTGCAGTAGTTATTGCAGCAGTTCTGTTGCTCTATGCCCTGAGGCTTTTAGGCTGTATCGCAAAGGTTTTCGCTGAGCAGGAGTAGAGATTATATTTGGTAATACTTAACTGATATGTTTCGCACTATTTCTATATTTGTATTTATAGCTACCTTTGTTTGCATCGGTGTATGTTGTCTCGTATCCCCATGCAGCAAGGAGTGTCGGTGGGGGCCGGTTAACGTCCTACGCAGGCTTATCCATGTATTCACGTTGCTTTTGCTACAACAGAAGCTCAGCCCAATAGGCGTATTGAAGAAACTAATTTACCTGCTGGCCATGTTGTGTTTTATTGTATTAGCGATAACCGGCTTCTATCAGCGATTGATTTTGGATGAACCGATATCCGGTTATTTAATAATGATTCATGCCACCTTTGCGCCGATTTTTGCGATCTGTCTGGCAGCTTTGGCTGTGATGTGGGCCAGCAGAAATCGTTTTAAAAAAAGCGATTGCCCCTTAGTGCAACGAATACTTCGTAGTGTCACAAGGCTGAGGGTTCCTATAGAAGCATCCGGTTGCAACATCACTTTTGTAGCGCAGAAGATAACATTCTGGATTATTATATTTTTGGCTTTGCCGCTCATTCTTTCAATAATTATGAGCATGTTCACACTTTTTGGTACGACTGGACAGGAATTCCTTTTAGCTACACACCGCTGGACAGCTCTGGCCTTTGCGGTGGCTGCAATTGTACATATTTATTTGACAATTCGTACTCAGATGAAGCAATATTACTCAAATTGACCGTTTTTATTGTCATGCTGAGCCGACCTCGCTCCGCCGAAGCGGCTACGCAAAGGCGAGAAGGCGAAGCATCCGGCTTTAGCAAAAGAAAATCCATATTTTCTCTGGCCAGATTCTTCGCTTAACTTCGTGGAGTTTACCATTGAGCGGAGCGAATGGCTCAGAATGACAAGGCGATATATGTCTTTGCAAATAAAAGACCTATCAATAATAATGTTAGTAAATCGGTCAGTTTGAGAATATTATATAGATTGGCTTGCGCGCGCTGTTTTTTTCTATTTGTATTAACGTATCAAAAAAATTAGTATTGATTAGCTGCGCCGGACAAGCTTTGATTAGATGAAGTTCATTTTGATATGATAGAATGCCGAGCAAGCTTCCTAAATGGAATGATCTGGACTTGTTTATAAACCGGTTAATTGAAAGGAGTGGAACATGGAAAAGGTTGTGACTCTTTTATGTGTGTTTGGGCTAGGCATGTGCTTTTCGTTGCTTGGTTCCATCAGCGTCAAGCTAATGCCGAGACTTAAAATCGACACAGCAAAGTTTGGAACACTGATTTCCAGCTTTATGATTACTTGCTTGGTGGCGTCTGTGGTCGTTGGTGTACTGATTGATATTTGGGGGCATAAACCGTTTGCGATTATAGGATTCCTCGTAACGGCTTTTTGCATCTTTATAATAGCGCGCGCGACCAGTTATGGTGCGGTGCTTGCCGCTTGCCTTCTACTTGGTATCGGTGCGATGTGTCTGAACAATGTCGGCAACACACTCATGCCCCACGTTCTATTCGGTGGTCAGAATGCCCCAGCCGCACTCAATTTAGGAAATGTCTTTTTTGGTCTCGGTCTTTTTCTCACACCCTTCATCGTCAGTTTCCTTTTTCGAAAAGTTAGCTATGAAAACGCTATCTCCGTGCTGGCATTGATCGCACTCGTACCTGTGATCTTTGCAGTGTTGGCTAAGTATCCTGACGTTAAACTTGGCTTTGAAGCAGCAACGGTGGCTAAGTTGCTTGTGAGTCCGGTGATTATTGTCGCAGCATTAGCTTTGTTCTGTTATATCAGTTTGGAGATGTCGTTTTCCAACTGGTTGCCTTCTTTCGGCAAGGAAATAATTAGCTCAGTAAAAACAGATGCGGATGCCGGTGTTATTGATGCCTCTTCACAGCGAATGCTTTCAGCCTTTGCTGTAGCGATGATGGTCGGTCGGCTAATCACTAGTCAGATTCCCATTATTGCAGAATATGGTAGCTATTTTATTGCTGGGGCTGCTCTTTTGTCCTGCTTGGTGATCCTCATAATGACGGTAGTTAGGAATGTTTCGTTGGCTTGGCTGATGGCAATTTTAGCAGGCCTTTTCTTCGCGCCATGTTTTCCAACCACTGTTGGAGTTACATTTAATAAGCAAGCGGAAAACCAGGGTACAGTCTTTGGCATAATCTTCGCAGTCGGACTGTTGGGAGGAGTGATTATCCCCAAGGCTATCGGTAATTTAGCAAAAGGTTCATCCGTTCAGAAGAGCTTGAAATTGCTGATACCGGCCTGCGTGGCTTTAATTATATTAGCGCTTATTCTTGGCAGGCTATAAGAACGTACAAGCTGAATACAACTGGAAAACATTTAGCTTGTATTGATTCTTCTTGAATTGCCGGGCACGGTCAGAGAAAGATTGATCCGGCAGAGAATGAAAAATGCCGGCGGGCTGCTTGACAGGGTCAGTTCAATCAAGTAGCATTGTAATTTGACTGGGTTTTGTAAGTGCCAGTCTTAGTGTAACTTACTCAAACTGACCGATTCTTTGTGTCATTCCCGCGCAGGGCCTGCCCTGA
>CAYNTC010000297.1:0-3183 GCA_964399795.1 uncultured Pirellulales bacterium
AAAAATATTGAGGCGAAAATAACCTGTCGATGGCCCGTACATATCTGATAAGCTGCCGCAGCCGGACATGTAATCAAGCTGAAAATCATCAATCCCCCAACGAGAGGCAGGTTAACTGCAAGCACAATTCCACACAAAGCCAAAAATAGGCTATATACGAAGCCCTCATGCACACCCGTCGCTAATGCGATAGCTCTGCTGAACAGGAGAACCTTCAACTGCTTATTGAAAACAATAGCAAAGACAGTGAAAATCAATCCGACTATAGTTATAACCACAACATTCGTTCTCCCTACAAAAAGTATGCTGCCCCATAATAGGCCCATAACTTCGGTTCGACTGCCCTTCATTAGGCCTATCCCTAAAAACGTTAGCCCCAGCATCATGGAAAAGAGTATTGCAACAGCCACACTGGGATCGACCCTCGATTTTTCAGGTCTGAGCGCAGCTAAGCTCATCGACGCCGCTGCCGAAAATGCTATAGGTCCAAGTACAGGATTAAAGCCCAGAAGAATAGAAAAAACCGTCCCTGCCATTGCAGCATGTGAGATGCATATACCGATAAAAGGCAGACGCAGACCCACAATGTAAACGCCCAGCAAGCCACAACTGGCTCCGGCTATCGACCCCGCAAGCATGACTAAATAAAAAAAGGAATCCATCTACACTCGCGCCCAATAGTTGGACCTGTCGGAAACAATAGGTTTACCTGCACACACACTCCGTGATTTTATAAGCTCACATCCGAGGCGCTGCCTCTTCCTATCGTGTACTTCCGGCCATCCACTTCAACCACTTCAACACGACACTTATAGGCCTGCTCAAGTGCTTCGGATGCCAGAACATCATCAGTTTTGCCATCAGCTAAGATATGTCCCTCGTGCAGCAGAACAATTCGATTACAGCAACAAGGCAGCACATTTGTTTCGTGTGAGACCATCAGTACAGTAATGTTTGCCTGCTGATATAGCCTATCCACAATTTCCGTAATCTGGTATCTCCAGTTAAAATCAAGATCTGAGTAAGGCTCATCCAGCATTAAAACTTTCGGCTGCTGCGCCATTGCCCGTGCGATCAGGGCTTTCTGCTGCTCACCGCCAGATAAGCTTCTGAATGTCTGATTGCGCCGATCGGTTAATCCAAGCCTATCAATCCAGCTATCGACAATCTCGTGGTCCTCGGAATCCAATCGAGCCAATAAAGGTTTAACACTCGTTCTGCCCATAGATACGACTTCACGCAGAGTAAAAGGCAAATCGGCATTGTACTCTGCCGTCTGCGGGATATAACCGATGCGTTTGCGTAGTGTGCTCTTTCTCCAGCTACTCAGCCTGCTTAGGTCCTCGTTATCAAATACGACCCTGCCTCGATTTGGCTTTATTAGGCCACAGCACACTTTCAGTAACGTGGTCTTACCCGCGCCGTTAGTACCTAAGATGCCTATAAACGCCCCCGGAGCAATTTGAAGATTATCGACATTAAGAACAGTCCGGCCGGAACGAAGTACCTGCACCCCAGAAAGACTTACGCTGCCCCCTCTCATTATTCAGCCGCCCCGAGTAGAGCTTCCACATTTCTCCGTATCAATTGGTCGAATCCATGTGCTCCGATGTCATTTTCGGGAAAGTTGCTAAAAACAACTACTCTGGCTTGCAAGCGCTCTGCCAGAGCTCTTGCAAGCGAACTGCCCTCTTGTTTATTCGATATGATAAACTGCACATCCGTATCAGCAGCTTTTTGTAGACAATGATTAATATTAGACACTGTCTCAATATCGCTGCCAACAAAGGTTGCAACCGTATCTAAACCCAGCCATTGGACGAAACTCGCTTGATGATCGGATACCAGAACCTTAGCCGACTCAACATCCGACCGCTTCACGCTAATGAGTAACTCTTGTCCCAGCCCGTCGAGGCGCTGCTCTATGGCTTCTATTTTCTGTTGATATTGACCAGCTTTAGCAGGATATTTCCTCGAAAGAATCTCGCTGATCTGCCGACATGCGGCTAAATACGTCTCTGGTATACAAAGCCCCGCCGGCATCTTAATCAAGACAGTCTCAAGTCCATTTTTTTGTAGCCTTGACAGCGAATCTACAACCTTCTCCTGAAAATCGAAAAGCAGCAATAGTTCGCACTGCCGTAATTGTTGCACCTGTGATGGCGAAATGTCAAAGTGTCCCGGACACATACCCGGCGGCGTCAGGCAGAGGACTTGTGTTTCTTGACCACACAGATCTTGAACGATACATTGCAGGTAAGAATTCGTGACCGCAATTTTTGGTTGATTTTGCCTTAGGCCTCTACGCTTGCAGCCGCTCAAAGTACCGGCAACAAAAATACAAAAGGTCAGTATACATACGAGACTTATTTTTTTCATTTTTAATCTTCGAATGTACCAATATGCCGGTTTTGTTTCAGCCTCATTCGCGTAATTATTCCTTTGCCGGAATCCGGCGAATACCAAAAGCGCTTTGAGACAGGAAAACCTTCCTTGAGGGGAAAGTCTCTTTCTTCCAGGCTACTTTTATCGTATCGAGGCCCCAAACTGAAAAGCACCCAGGTCACAGGAGACTCCTTAGAATCGGTGTATTTGATTAGGGTTTCCTGCTCGTTAGATGGGAAGCCCTGAGGTACATATAAATGCTGATTGCCAAACGGTGCGCCCAGATAATCGTACTTCGGGCCGACGGCAATGTATTTATAGGTGCAGCCTTTGTTGAATTCGTCCTCTATCTTGGCAAAACGCACGTTGCCCGTTTCACCCTTTAAAAGGTAGCTTTGATCGACTAATTCCTGCGGCAGGGCGTAGGCGTGCTTACGAGCCCAGGGATTACAGTCGGCCCGAGTTGGCGGATAGCGGTTGTCGTGGTCTATATAGTAAGATTCCAGTGCTATGCTGATGCCGTAGAGTTCGCCATTAGCGACAACAATCTTTGCCTGTTGGCGTACCCGTGATAAAGCAGGCATAAGGATCGCCATGAGCAACGAAATAATGGCGATCACTACCAGAACTTCAATCAGCGTAAAACCACGTCTCATAGTTATAAAAAACCTGAATTACTTGTTGCCACCACCGCAGCCGCCGGTTCCGGGAAGACATTTCAGCCAATTATGTGCCATCTGTACCAAATCGAGAAAATCGACCCTGCCGGTTCTATCAATGTCACCCGGCAGATTATAT
>CAYNTC010000298.1:0-3182 GCA_964399795.1 uncultured Pirellulales bacterium
GTTCTTCGCGGGCGATCCGACTGGACCAAGCATTTTTGTGTGAGCGCAGCGATCACTCTACTTTCTAACGAGGTTATGAGTGACGCCGCTGGCGTACTCAAGGAAGAGCTCGATGCCGACATAGGAGGAAGTGGCTTCTCGTTTGCCGATCTGCTCGCGGACCGGGCCGGCACCACATTCGCTATCCATGCAACCCGCGACGAAACGGCCGCCCGCGCCATGCAGGATCGTCTGGCCCGTGGCTTTCGGGTCGAGGAGTTTTTCCCGCCAGCGGCTGACCTGCCCGAAGGAATTCCCGATGCAAAGCTGCAGTTAGCCTATGGAGGCGTGGGTGGAGAAGGCTATAACCGTATCCTCAAGGAAATCGAGCGACGTATTGCTACGTGTGCTGCATACCGCTGATCATGCTGATACATAAGGATTGTGTAGAGAGCACTGTGAAACGTAACAGCATGTAACTTATTTTTAAGAAAGCACTTTTTATATGAAGATATTAAACGTAGTTGGTGCCAGACCGAATTTCATGAAAATAGCACCCTTGATGGCTGAGTATAGCCGTCGCGATAACATTCATGCAATCCTTGTTCACACAGGGCAACATTACGATGATACAATGAGTCACCTCTTTTTCGAGGAATTGGGTATTCCTAAGCCTGATATCAATCTAGGGGTGGGTTCTTGTAGTCATGCCGTACAGACAGCTGAAATTATGAAAAGGTTTGAGCCGGTTCTCATCGGCCACAAACCAGATGTCGTTGTTGTTGTCGGTGATGTAAACAGTACCATTGCCTGTGGTCTCGTTGCAACAAAACTCGGAATAAAGCTTGCGCACGTCGAAGCCGGCCTACGCAGTTTCGACCGCTCAATGCCCGAAGAAATAAATCGGATTCTAACGGATATGATCAGCGACCTGCTGTTCTGCACGGAACAGGCAGGTGTAGATAATCTCCTGGCTGAGGGCGTGGCCTCTGAGAAGATACACCTCGTTGGGCATGTTATGATCGATACCCTGCTAAGTCATCTAAAAAGGAGCTGGCAATCCACGATTGTAGAAGACTTATGGCGGCAATATTGTCTCGATGGAGATGGCTTTGCAGTACTGACTCTTCATCGCCCATCCAATGTGGATGATCCTGTGGTCTTCTCAAGAATTCTTGATGCCTTAAACATAATTCAGAAAGACATGCCTATCCTATTTCCTGCCCATCCTCGGACACGAAAAAGTATCTCGTCCCTTGGCTTGCAGGCTAAGGTGGAGAGACTGACCAATCTGCATCTGATGGAACCTGTTGGCTACCTGGACTTCTTAAAACTTCAAGCCACTGCTAAGATTGTGTTGACAGACTCCGGTGGCATACAGGAAGAGACGACCATTCTAAAAGTGCCCTGTATCACACTGCGTGAGAACACCGAGCGCCCTGTCACCGTGTCACTCGGCTCGAATCAGGTCGTTGGAACTGATACGGAAAAGATCATCGCTGCTTACAGAAAAATAACAAGTGGCAAATTTAAAGAGCCCCAGGTACCACCTTTGTGGGATGGACACGCTGCGGAGCGGATAGTCTCTATTCTTGAGGAGAAGCTGGGAGTTTGTTGAAATGAATTAAGTTCAAAATTGAACTTTTGGATTTTAGCTAATCGCTATATTTTTATATCCAATGTTGTCTATAAGTTGTTAATGGGCAACAACTTATAAATATCTTGAGGCCATAACATAACCGACATCGTCTCTGGCGAATTTGTTTTTTTCGCCAAATTCTACCAATAATCACCACATTTTCAACGATGTCGGTCAGAAGGGTCGATTATTTCGACCCTTCTTTTTTTTACCCGGCAGCGCACATTTACTTGGAGGTTAGGCTTCGACTGAGCTCAGCCAAAGTCAAGTCCTCTATGGGCCCGATAGTAGGAACGATTAGCCGGATGGAAAGGGTATCAGTGGGGAGGTTATGAGGATAGCGACAGTGACTGGATTTGGATAAACCGGGTGCCGAAGCCTGGCTGGCTTAATGCGAATGAATCATATGAGCACTTTGTTGGCGCCACCAGGCGATGGTTTGCTGCAAGCCTTGCTCGAACGGCATTTGCGCCTCGAATCCAAAGAAATCCTTGGCGCGTGTTGTATCAAGACGACGGCGAGGTTGGCCGTCCGGTTTGCTGGTATCCCAGGCGATTTTGCCCTGAAAGCCGGTAAGCTGTTTTATCCTTTCGACCAGGTTCTTGATGGTGATTTCAAAACCTGCGCCAAGGTTGACCGGCTCAGGGCCGTCATATTTCTGTGTCGCTAATGCTATACCTCGGGCAGCATCGTCGACATATAAAAATTCTCTGCTGGCAGAACCTGTGCCCCAAACAACCACCTCTTTAGCTCCGGCATCCACTGCCTCACAAAACTTGCGAATAAGAGCAGGAATAACGTGGCTGGACTTAGGATCAAAGTTATCGTCTGGGCCATATAGATTTACCGGCAGGAGATAGATACCATTTAGGCCATACTGCTGCCGATATGCCTGCAACATCACAAGAAGCGCCTTCTTTGCGATGCCATAAGGGGCATTAGTCTCTTCAGGGTAACCATCCCACAAATTCTGTTCCTTGAATGGTACCGGTGTAAACTTGGGATAAGCGCAGATTGTGCCGACTTGCACGAATTTCTTAATATTGCGCAGTCGTGCATGCTCAATAAGATGCAGTCCCATAGCCATATTTGCATAGAAAAACCTGCCAGGGTTTTCCCTGTTGGCTCCAATGCCCCCAACCTCTGCAGCAAGATGGACAACCACAGTTGGATTCATGTCATTGAACATTCGGATAACATTATTTTCTTGAGTTAGGTCGTAATCCTCTATCTGTGGTACCAAAAGACTCTCGCGCTGGGCACCGTATTTGAGAAGTTGCTGCTGGAGATTTTTTCCTAAAAAACCAGCTCCACCAGTGATTACGATTTTTTCGTCGGACAAATCCATCTTGCCGGATTATAAATTTCTTACCTTCATCCCATTTTCTACGAGGATTCTTTCCCTTTTGGCTAATTCCATATCGGCTTCAATCATCGTCGCTACTAGCGTCTCAAATGACATACTTGGTTCCCAGCCCAAAATCCGCCTAGCCTTGGAGGCATCTCCACAGAGCACATCGACTTCGGCAGGTCGTACATAACGAGGGTCTATCTTGGTATATTT
>CAYNTC010000299.1:0-3176 GCA_964399795.1 uncultured Pirellulales bacterium
TGCCGCTAAATATCTCAGCATCAGAATAACGGACATGGGTAGTGTCAGCGGACCTATTAGAATGGGTATGGCTGCTTGGGCAAGGGCTGAATTCGAACGCGAGACAGATACCGGCTATGAACGCACTACAACCTACAAAGGTCATAAAGCTATGGAGGAGTTTGATAAGCAGGATAAGCGTGGTGCGTTCCATGTACATGTGGCTGATCGTTTCATAGTCGAAATCGATGGCATAAACATGTCCATGGACACCATTAAAAAGTCTCTGGACCAGATCGACTTAAACAAACTCGTATCCTACGCATCCGGTCAATAACGCAAGCTTAAAACATCAGAATCTGCCCCCCAAGCAGGCTTGGGGGCTAATCGAATAGGTATAGGATAGTTTGGGTGCCCGTATTTCAGTATTGAAAACAGGGGCGGGGCAGTTAACAGGATAGCATGACCGTGGAAAGAACTTTGTGCCCTCTATTTGTTATGGTATCAGCATTTAAATGTCCTCGCAGACGAGCTTACTCTAAAACGCCTTCATTTATCGAGTCCAGAATAACATCTTGTTTTTAGATTGCATTCTACTTGCTATAAATTACTTGTAGCGGAAAAAATTACTTTCGCAACCATTGTTATAAGCCCCGTTAGATATGGACTTATCTAACGGGCTGAATTCACCTGGACAGGAAATTTTGCTGGAAGGATTTGCATCATCGAGCCAATTTAGTTATTCTATTATCAAATAAATATAGCAACGTAATTGAGCAGAGATTATCCAGCAGTCTCTGCGAAAGCTATAAGGAGTGAATTAAGTTATGATTGTCAGACTTTTATTAGGTGTTTTGATTGGTGGACTAATTGGTGCATGTTTGGGATATTTTGGCAAGTGTTCCTCCGGTGTCTGTCCGCTGACGGCAAATCCATACCGCGGCGCAATCTACGGAGCGGTGCTCGGGGCTTTATTGACATCAGTATTTTGGTCAAGATCGCAAGAAAATCCCCAGAGTTCAAATGTTGTCCGTGTTAACAACGAACCGAATTCGAATGCCGAGGTGCTTAAAAAAGGCAGGAGACCTCTTGTGGAATCGTTAACGAAAGAGAGCTTTTTACAAAAAGTTTTTAACTATGAACAAAATAAAGAATGGAAGTATGAAGGCGAACTGCCCTGCATCATCGACTTTTACGCAGATTGGTGTAGGCCATGCAAAATGGTAGAACCTATTTTGGAAGAACTTGCTCAAGAATACCAAGGTAAGCTCAATATTTACAGAGTAGACACACAAGCTCAGCAGGAATTAGCGGCTGCTTTCGGCATTCAGAGCATCCCCAGCATCCTTTTTGTACCGCTAAATGATAAACCGCAAATGGCAGTAGGCGCCTTACCAAAGAAAGCACTAAAAAAAGGGATAAAAGAAATATTAAAAGTTGAATAATGTGGGGTTATTCTCTTACCTCTGTCTCTCTGCAAGCTTGTAACTCTAATTATACAGTCACTTATTGATATGCACGCTTGTAAAGTTACCGCTTGGGAGGTAAATATTGACCGAGTACCCAAGATAGCAGAACAATACCGCGTGAGAGCAACACTAACAGTTTTGATTGTCAACAACGGCAAGGAGATAAAACGATTCGTGGGATTGTAACCTGAGACCAAATGTTTTACCCTTTTGGATAAGCTGGTTGACAGGGACAAAAATATATACTGAGAAAATTTGCTTGTCTTCTTATTCAGCATCGTATAAATTCTATGGGCAAGATGAGCAGGGTATGAGAAATTTATATACACTTGTGAAAGTAAGTTTGTTCATACGGTACAATAAGGACTTATGAATGTCACAAAGAGCCCCTTCAGTGGGAGAAAAGGTAAAGGGATTTGTTTGGCTTTTAGTAGTCACCTTCATTTTATGGTTGGCTTTTAGCTCAAAATTAGACCGGCCGGAGTTTATTTGCGGAGGTGTGGTTTGCCTAATTATTTCTCTCTTTGGAGCCCACATGTACTCCAGGTTAGGTTTCCCACCTGTAAATGTAAAAATGGTTTTATTCTTCTTGATGTACATAATTGTACTTTTCTGGGAGATAATAAAGGCAAATTTTGACGTTGCCTATCGGGTCATCCACCCAAAAATGCCTATAAAACCAGGTATTGTGGTTATAAAGACTCGCCTTAAATCTGACATTGCAAAGATGATTTTAGCCAACTCTATTACCTTGACTCCAGGCACATTCACGCTGGATGTTATTGGCGATAAGCTGCTTATCCACTGGATAAATGTAAAGGCCGAAGATATTGATGAGGCAACGAGTCTAATAGGTCAAAGATTTGAGAAATATTTAAGGGTGATATTCACATAAACAAAGAAGGCAGTTGGAATTGTCATTGATAATCAAGAAACAGAAGATTGTGGTTCTACAGTGGCAGTAAACTACGAAAAAGTCAGCGAAACACTAAAGGCACTGGCTCATCCAGCGAGGTTAAAGATCGTGGTCGGTCTTATCAAGGATGAATGTAACGTTGCCAAGATTCAGAAGGTACTGGGACTGCCTCAGTCTACGATTTCGCAGCATCTTAAGGTATTGAAAAATGCAGGTATTATTAAGGGCAGGAGGGAAGGTACCAAGACATGCTACAGAGTAATTGATGAGCGAGTAAGAAAAATCGTGGAAATAATTAGAAGGAAATAAATTTTTTTAGGCTCTTTAATCGTTATATTCATATATGCAAATAAGGCAATAAATTATGGCGTTTAATATCAGTGACATTGTTTTTCTTGCAATCATAACGGCTGGTGTCGTCTTGTGTCTTTTGCGTATGCTCAAAGGCCCCACAGCCCCGGACCGGGCGGTAGCAGTGGATACTACAGCTACGATAACCACCGCTTTGCTTGTCCTTTTGGCCTCTATTTTTGAAAGATATGTTTATCTGGATGTCGCTTTGGTTTATGCGGTTCTAACCTTCATTGGTTCAGTGGCTATTGCGAGGTACTTGGAAAAGGGGATTTAAGTGCAGATTATAGGGACTGTCATTACGACAATCGGGATAATATTTCTCTTTTTAGGAAGTTTGGGTGTATTCAGATTACCCGATGTATACAATCGCCTGCAGGCAGGAACAAAATGTACGACGCTGGGAGCTTTCCTGACCATCATTGGCGTTGGGATAACCCAGCCCGACTGGTTGTCGAAAA
>CAYNTC010000300.1:0-3174 GCA_964399795.1 uncultured Pirellulales bacterium
TATGAAGTATCCTACGATAACAATGTCATCGCTGGTTATTACAAGCATGATATAATTACGGCAACCGGAGCAGGAGTATATGTACCTGATCCACTGATGGATTTCTGTATCGATCTATCGCAGAACCCCGCAGCAAACTACGCGACGTTCGATGTTGTGTCACTTACTGAAGCACCTGATCCCACTTTTATAGGTTCTACTATTACTACGGCCAAGGCGGTTCTGCTTAGAGAACTGTGGGGCAGGCATTATGATGTGTCTATGACAGGCCAGCAAGCTGCGGAGTTTCAGCTTGCTGTATGGGAATTGGTTTTTGAAACATCGGGAGTATATGACATATCGATCGGCAGCGTTAAGAGCAACCATTATAACGGTGGGACCAATACGTTGTTGAGCAGCCTTGATGGGACTGGCCCAATGGCTAACCTGGTTGCTCTGAGTCATCCTGATTACCAAGATATGCTTGCGCAAGTGCCCTGTCCAGGTGCTGTTGTGCTTAGCAGTATTGGCATGGTTGTGGTTAGCTGGCTTCGTGTACGACGCAAACTATAGATTGCCAGATTAGGGATTAGATTTGAAATCAAATGGGCTGAGAGCTTTAACTCGAAGCCCATTTTTTGTATAGACAATTGCACAGGTTGTTTTCTATTGCGCCGAACAAATGACACGGTCGGTTTGGATTGAAGCGTAGGTACAGGCAATATAGAAAACCCCGGGGCCCATGTCTTCAATCAGCATGAGCCCCGGATTGATACAATTCCGTGAGCTAACCAAGCCTAAAATGCTTTTAAGCTATGGCTATGGTCAACCACACTTACTGCTCGTACTACCTGTGGCACAAGCTACTCTTCTGCTGGATACAACCTGATGTCATCAAAGTATACTGTACCTTTACCATCTTGTGGAGCTGTTTCGCTTCCGATTCCAATATATAGCTTCTCGATATCATTGAGATTCACGCCAGCGTCGCTTAAGACACTTAGCGGAATATCCCACTGCTGCCATTCGGTAGCGAGCACTGCATTAGGATTATCCGGATGCTCAACGACCTTAACTGTATGGCCAGTATCTTCGACAGTCAAATACAATGGTTGGGCATCGTTTGCGCCCGTTTCAGTCCCAATAGTTGCGACTTGCCAGTCACCGGTGACGTTGCCGGCAGTTTTGACGTCAGAAAATACAGAAGTTCCAATCAAGTTGATATTGTGGCTGGTATGCGCCAGGCCGATGTAGACGTCCGTCGGCATTGCAATGATCTGCGGGTTGGGAGACGTATCATCGGCGCTTTCTGTGGGCTGCTGCCGTATCCAGTTGGTACCGTCTGTGGAGTAGTAACCGCTGAACTGATGGACCTGACGTACAATCTTTACCCAAACTGGCGTGGTAACATTGTTTGCATCGCTACTTGCTGTGAAAGAATCACCACCAATAATCGGCCGATTCTGGAAGGCGCTACGGCCAGCCGGTGTAACACACATAAAGGCGTGCACACTGTAGTCATCCAGTGACTCACGAATCATAACACCAGCCTTGGCCCACTCGTTTGTATTCTCTACGCTAACTACACGAGCAATGATGGAGCCATTACCTGAGAGCCTCTTATAGACATAACGGAACTGGTCGGTCAGTTCCCAGACATCCGTTCCGCTTGCGGTCATAGTATACGTACCAGCAGGATCCTCAGTAAAGGCTGGTGCATAGCCTTTGAAGAACAGCGTTAATGTCTGGGCGTTTTCTCTGGTCCAATCATTAAGCGGAGCATCAAAAGTGCGCCAGGCCTGCGAATATGCAACTCCACCGGTATTGTCATAAAAGAACGGCATGGCTTGAAGTCCGCTATTAACGATTTCTTGCTCGGCAAAAGGTGGTGTGCTGTAACCTATTTGTGAGCCGTTGTCAGCAATTCCCCAACCGTCTGTCCACGTATCGAAAATACGGTCAGGTTGTAAGTCGATATAGTCCTCGAACCAATCCAGAATGATGTAATCGGCAGTAGTAAAGCTCCAGATATGGCCTGTGTTGATTGCTCCAGTAACGCTATATTCGTCGATTCGCCAGTAGTAAGTCTTGTTCCATTCAAGAGGAGCTTCGGTGGGGACATACGTGGTATCATCAAGGTCTTGCTGGCCGCGATAGATACCTGGAGTATTTATATTAGCATTGGCTACATCGTTGTAATCACTGCCAAAGTACACATAGTGGTAGACAGCACCATCTCCTGGATCCCAGCGAAGGATCGGTGTGTGTATGACTCCTGTGGCGTTATTGGGTGGGTTTGCGCTTACAGCCTTCGTTGGCAAGGAGAACATAATTTTGGGTATGATCTCTCTTGGTATCGATGGGCTTTCCCAGCTTAAACGCGCCACTGCACGGTGGCCAGCGTCAAAGTACTCCACCATGATAGTTGCCTGCCCAGTGGGTAGATGGATATCGGCCTTTCTTTCCCAGGGCTCTTCTCCAGACCAGTGATCGATAATTAGCTGGTTATTTACCCACAATCGGATGCCATCTGATAGAAAGATATTGGTGATAAAGGTATATGTTTCGGTGTATGGTATTTCTAATTCAGCGGTCCATCTGATCGAGAAGTTGTCTTCGTTAACCAGTTCATCGGGTGATTGTGTACCCCAGTCATAGTTGATTGTCTCGTCTATACGCGTGAGGACTGGGTCGCCCGATAAATTCAAACTGTTGTAGTATTCAGCCTTTATACCTTTACCTGCACCGAGAGCGGTAAAGCTCCAGATATCACCTTTCCAGAGCTCGTCCGGGTGCTGTTCATTTACCTCATCGATGCGCCAGTAATATGAGGTATTGGCTTGCAAAGGCCCGGGTTCATAAGTTGCAGTAGCTTGATTGCCCTTAAATTCATCCGAGGAAGTATCCGCATTAGTAACGGCAGTTTCATCAGTACCGAAGTAGACATCATGGGTTTGTGTATACATCCCCGGTTGCCAGGAAAGGTCCGCGTCCAATTCTATATAACGACCACCGTCAGCGGGGTCGGGGCTGTGCGCTGTTAAGGGCGCACTCGTAAATGTCCAGATGTCACCTTGTAGCACTGTCGTGTCTGGCATGATGACGTCGATTCGCCAGTAGTAAGTGTTCCCTGGCTCGAGATTGGCAACCATATACTCAGTTTCGGTTTGATTTTGAATGAATTCATCTGTACCC
>CAYNTC010000301.1:0-3173 GCA_964399795.1 uncultured Pirellulales bacterium
GGCGGAAACGTGTTGCAATTCCATATGAACGTAACTCACGAACGATACTAGTACCGGTGACGTCGTTTACACCGGCGCCGGCTGGATCACAAAATGTCGCTGCGACCTGTTCTTCGCCGCAGGGTGTGCGGGCTTTAATCTCAGCAGCATGAACGTCAACCGTAGCCCGACTGCGAACATACTCATCTATCACACGCACAAGGCCATCACCGTCAACCTGAATCCACAAGCAAACAAACGGATTGACAAAGCCGAAGTCGAGCGACCGGTACAGTGGCAAATTAGGATCATGGTCGACCAGAGAGACGTGTACAGCCGGGTCGAATTCATCAAACACAATATTTTCAAGCGAAGGCTTCTTACAGAGCATCTCAGCTTCCCAGCCTGCTCTGCTGGCACGGCGCATCTGCGTTATGCAGTCGTCGATTTTTAGATAACCGTTCGCCTTTTTTGCCTTACCGGCACAGTCACCAGCCAAGGGACACTGCGAGCAGTTTCTATCGGTACATTTTTCAATCACCTCCCATATACACCATTTGAAAATGGGCGTGCCGAACTTTGGCGCGGATGTCACTACCTGCTGCATCAGGCCGTAAGGCCTGTGCATGGTGCTTATCATTTCCATTGCTGCCGTCAGATTATTCGTGCTGTGGGTGGTGAATTTGGCGGCGGCAAAGACGTCGTCGTCGAACAGCTCGACCTCGTCGCAGCGAAGCTTCTGAACGTGCTGGCCGCGGACACTTCTGGCCGACTGCGTCAGTACCTCGACCGCTGAGCCATTGACAAATCGGCACTTCGTTTTTAGCACGGACCCGGCGAGGAATTCTTCAAAGCCATGCCGCAAAAATTCAGTCAGGTATTGATACATTCTGCCAGCCTGTTCGCCCGAGCCTGCAAGGATTCGTACCTGGCAGTTGGGCTTGAAGATACAGTCCAGAAGGGTTGCGATGGCAGCGAGTTCGGTCTTGCCGCCCGTGCGATTGGCCCAGACGACGCAGTCGGCATTTTTCGTGACGCGTCTCTGGTTACTCATTGCTCGTGAAGACCCCCCAGTAAACTGGGGGGCTAAACATTCGGAAAAATCCGATGAGAAGCTGTGCCAGAGATAGTCCATGGGCGCATTGTGCTCGGGACATACACGCCTGTCGGGAACGTCAATGCCCAGGAAGACCTTGACATAGTTTTTCAGGTCCTTTCGATTTCGCGGCATGGTGCGCCGAAGAGACCCGTACAAACGTGTTGCTTTTGCAACGTCACTTACAATTTGAGATTCGTTCTCTGTGTTAATTGCTTGTGGCATAATAATAAGCTCCTTAACCGAAAATTGGATTATGATTTTTCTTGCTGTCTCAGTTTCCTTCAGATATGTTTTGTAGCAAGGAGGTTACGAAGATGTTAAATCATATCATTTTCACCCTGAATCCGTTGAGGCTGTGTACCTGCGGCAGAGCTATGCTGGTGGTCTTTCTGATGGCAATTGCCACCGGTTGCGAAGGCAGCGAAATTCCTCATCTTCGCAAACAAGGAACTGCAACACAACTGATCGTGGACGGTGAACCGTTCCTGATGCTGGGGGGTGAACTTGGCATTGGCAATTCAAGTTCCTCCTCGCCGTGCTGTAGCACAGTCGCAGCAGGCAGCCTCGAATATATGAATCCAATCTGGCCGCCAGTGCCCCGTGACCCGGGGTCCCGCGCTATAGAGTCAGAAAGATTTGTCGCTGATTCACACTATCCTATACCTATACCCTATAACCTAAACCCTATACCCTGAACGCTGCGTAAGAAGGCAATTTCGACTTCCTCGCCGTGCTGTAGCACAGACGCAGCAGGTGCTCGTGCATTTACGGCGTTGATGCGGCATATCCGCGAGGTGGACGGCGAAGAACATACGGTCATTATGATACAGGTTGAAAATGAAATAGTCATGATACCGGAAGCTCGGATAAAAGTGATGTGGCAAATAAGCTCTTTAGTGAATCGGTGCCGAAAGAACTGATGGATTACCTTGTACAGCACAAGGACACACTTATACCGGAGTTTTGCCAGCTTTGGCAGTTTGCCGGCTTCAAAACGTCTGGGACCTGGCAAGAAGTCTTTGGCAAAGGTCTGCAAATGGATGAAATCTTCACGGCCTGGCACTACGCGCGCTACGTGAATCGAATAGCAGAGCTGGGTAAAGCTGAATATCCTCTGCCTATGTACATGAATGCGGCTTTAATCCGTCCAAACTATAAGCCCGGCCAATTCCCAGCGGCGGTCCATTACCGAACCTGGGCGTAAGCGAGCGGCCTGGACGGTGATAGACCCCTGGGATAGGGCGCTAATAATAGGGCGCTGAGCGGCTGATCTTCGAGGCAAAAACGGTTACATATCAAAGAAAAACGGAATCAAAGGCCTGGATTTAATAACCCCAATGAAAGAAAGAAGGCAGAAAAGCCGGATTTTTCTTGAATTGGATGATTAGATATAGTATAAATAAATTATTATAGGGTGTTTTAACTTTTACGGTTTCTGACATGTATGACCTGTAATTGAGGATGTGGTGGTTTAGAACATGTCGCGGAGGCGATATGGCTTTGTTTCATTTAACAGCCTAATATGGGCCTTTTCTAAGGAAGGATGTAGAAAACTCACAAACATCACTACTTTTATTGTTGTTTCAAAACGGTAAGTCGAATGAGGGAGCAAGTTTTTATGTTTGTTCTATGTAGTTGCTTTGGACAAGCAAGTTAGGACTAAATGTCAGGACGAATGTCTACTTCTTACTTTCACAAGAAAGTAGAGAGCTTGTCGAAGGCAGCTCGTGCTTTGGTGTATGGCCAAAGCACAGTGTTTTAACTCTTAATTGAAGAAGGTGTATTATGTGTAAGAGATTAATTTTCTCTGTTCTGGTGCTGCTCTTCGCATTCGTAACTTACACCTCAGCTGGGATCGTCTATGTTGATGCGACTGATGGTGATTTGGGCAATACCGCATTAGCCGCGGGCGGCGTTTTTACGGCTGTTGATGTAGGTACCAGTGGTAGCGGCGCTGATGGTCTCTGGCGCGTACGGGCATTTGCAAATGCGGGCACCATATTCGAGTCTGGTGGTGACTGGGCAGGCGACGGCAACACGGAAGATTGTCCGCGTCTGGTAACTATGGTCGCCGTGCCGGAGGACGACTACAATG
>CAYNTC010000302.1:0-3169 GCA_964399795.1 uncultured Pirellulales bacterium
TCCACGTATTGTGCTCCGGCATTTTGGATGTCATCTTTGATTGCCATAAAGCATGTTGCTTTTTTGCCTTTATAGACATTTGTGCTGCATAAAAGCCAGCCACCGTGGCAGATAGCAGCTATGACCTTGCCTGCATTTACCATGTCGTTAGCGAATTTTATCACGTCGGCACTTCTACGCATAAAGTCCGGTGCGAATCCGCCCGGCACAATCATACAGTCATAATCGTTAGCGTTGGCGTTTCTCGCCGCGACCTGTGAGACACAGGGATATCCTTCCTTGGAATGATACTCCTTATTCGTTTCAGCAGCAATTAGATTAACCTCAATCCCTTCCTCTTTGAGTCGGTAATACGGGAACCAGACCTCCAGCACCTGATACATCTCGTCAACCATGATAGCCACTCTTCTTGCTGCCATTTGTTATTACTCCTCTTATTTTCCTGATATTTGGTTACTATGGGTCTCGATAAACTGGCGGACCTCCGGCCGGACATAAATCGTCTCAATATTAATGAGTTGTGAGACTGCCTCAGCACAGACTGAGGCCATTTCGGCTGAGTTGGCTTGCGTATCCACGAAGAATATCGTCTGGCCCTTCAGAGTACAAAGCCCCCCACCACTACCGCCGAGAGGTTCGTTGCGGATGGTGATACTATTATTCTCTAACAACGACAAAAGTTCATCTAAGATTCTCTGCTCATTCATTTATCATGTTCTGTATATTATATCTGGAAATTTTTTTGCACGATTTCCACTCTTACTCCCACTTATAAGCCTGTGTCTGATTCTCTCAGCTATCTATTATACCGCCCTACTTTACCTTGCACTTTCGCAGATAGCAAGACCCGATAGCATGATTGCATCCGTCCCTTATTGAATCATGAGCCGTCCGGCTCAAGGAAATTTGCCAACAAAGACGATATAAATACTTGTAACCGAGCTTTTTCTCGTAAATAATACTAATTAACCTAAAGAGAATTTTATTAGGAGCAGACAGTTGACAAACATTATTGAAAAACGCCGTTCCCTGCATCGGCACCTTACAGAGCAGAAAGAACAGAATAAGGCCTTAATGAATCACAACATCAAGCTTCAGGCTCTGGCCAAACTTGGATCGGCCAGCCACATGATAGCTCACGAGATAAATAATTTGCTCACTCCCCTTACAAGCTATGCAACTCTTGCCTTGAAGAATCTGGACGACGCGCAACTGGTCGAAAAGGCACTGCAGAAAACGGTCCAAAATTGTCAACGTTCCACGAAGGTTATGGAAACTATTCTTGCTATGGCTAACGACAAGAAGATTCAAAAGAATAATGCCAAGCTGTTTGCCTTAGTCCAAGATGTTTTTACGTGTCTGTGCCGTGATTTCTCCAAAGATGGAATAACCGTCAATATCAACATTCCTAATGATCTGGAGGTTTGGGTCGTACCCGTGCAGATTCAGCAGGTCTTGATGAATTTGATTCTCAACGCCCGCGACGCAATGCTGCCGAGTAGCGGTGTTTTAGCCATAACAGCCACCGAATGCGATCAGGAGGTTAAAATAGAAGTCAGAGATACCGGTTGTGGGATTAAATCATCTGATCTTGAAAATATCTTCGAGTTCTTTTTCAGCACAAAGCCGGACGAGAGCTTGCCGGCTCGTGATTCTGGTTATGGTCTTGGCCTTGCATTTTGTGCTAAGGTCGTAGATGCACATGGTGGCAATATCTCAGTCCAATCCAAACCTGGCGAGGGAACGACGTTCATAATAACCCTGCCCAAGCCAGACTCATCTTCTAATTAACATGGTGGTCCACGTCTATCAAAATATTGGCCACGGGATATTGATACTCTTTTTGCTCTGTTGTTCTGCCTTTTTTTCTGGCTCTGAAACTGCATTTTTCAATCTATCCAGTAGGCAGATAAGGTTCATGCAAAAATCCAAGCATAGGTTGCAAAGCCTTGTCGCCCTTTTACTGCAAAAGCCCGGCCAACTTCTCAATTGCCTGCTATTTGGCAACATGTGTGTGAACGTGCTTTATTATTCTGTTTGCAGCGTTTTTATCATAAGAGTTGGCCAGCAAAATGGTCTTACTGCAGCGACGATAGTTGCAGGTGTTACCTTTATAATAATAGTACTCTTTGGTGAAATACTACCTAAATCCGTAGCTTATGTAAATTCGAAGGCGTTTAGTCTTACAGCAGCGCTGCCGGTCTTTTTATGTCTGCAAATCTTCGCTCCTATTGGATTTGTATTCAAATTCCTTATATTGGAACCGTTTCTACGCATTGTGCTTGGCCCTAAAAGAATGCCCAAAGCCGTGACGGTAAGCGAATTCAAAAGCCTGATCGAAACTAGTCGAAGAAAAGGATTAATTACCGCTGATGAAACGCGCCTTCTCGAAGAAGTAGTCGAGCTTGGCTTTATCAAGGTCCGACATGTTATGAAACCTCGTGTTGATATGCTTGTTTGTGCTGTCACTGAGTCAGCCGACAAAGCACGTGGGTTAATGCTGAAAAATCATGTCACCAAGCTGCCGGTATATGTGAAAACCATCGATAATATAGTCGGTCTCGTAAAGCTGCGTCAACTATTGCTCAAGCCTGATGTGTCGCTTGACCGACTAGTTCAGCCGGTACATTTTGTACCCGAGCAAAAAAGTGTCGAGTCTTTGCTCGATTTCTTTCGAAAAACCCAAACCGATATGGCGGTAGTTGTAGATGAATACGGTGGCATCGCCGGCTCTGTCCGCCTGGAGGATATCTCAGACGAACTCTTCGGAACAGAAGAGCTCCCAGGCGGTATCGAGCCTATCGAACAGATTGGGCCGTTCGAGTACCGTCTTAGCGGCGACCTCGCCATCCATGAGTGGACGGACGTCTTTGGTATTGATTTAGATGAAACCAGGTTGTCAACAGTTGGTGGTCTGGTCACAACATTATTAGGCAAAATTCCTAAAAGCGGTGACATGGCGTATCTTAAGAACCTAAAATTCACTGTTGAGCGAGTCAGAAAACACAGGATCCAAACAATAATTTTGGCACTGGAGCCTATCCCTACTAATGGCCAGTAAAGTACTCTTATTGCTTTTAGCCATTGTGACTATACTACTAAGCAGCCTTTTCTCCGGCGCCGAGACAGGCATGTACAGACTGAGTAGGCTGCGTTTACGTCTTGGCAT
>CAYNTC010000303.1:0-3167 GCA_964399795.1 uncultured Pirellulales bacterium
ATCCCAACATCTATCCGGCAACAACTTGCACAGAAAGAGTGGCCGCGGTTGGTGCACTAGTAGGTAGCCTTTATAAGGGTTCTTTGACCAACTGCTACGTTAAAGGTGGTAAGGTCTCAGCAGACATGACAGTTGGGGGGCTGGTTGGATCAAATGTAGAGGGAACAATCTCCAATTGCTACACAACATGCAGCGTTACGTGGGCGAGCGGCCGTTGGCTAAGACCCATCGACGTACCGTGGTTAGAAACTGGCCTCTCCTTTGGCGGTTTGGCAGGGGGCAACCGTGGTCAGATACACAACTGCTATGCAACAGGAAACGTCAACGGAAATGGATCATGTGGGGGATTAGTAGGAACAAATAGCGCCGACATTCTTAACCCGAAGTTAGATTTTGGATTTATTTCTGACAGCTATGCGACAGGTGACGTTTCCGGCGACGAGGATGTGGGCGGACTTGTAGGAAACAATAGCGGTGAAATTCACCAATGCCGCGCTTTTGGTAACGTCTCAGGCTTGAAAAGTGTAGGTGGGCTTGTTGGCGATATGATCATTGATGAGAGTAGTATCAGTGACAGCTACGCGACCGGCGATGTTTCCGGCAACGAACAGGTCGGTGGACTTGTGGGATATAGCAACGGCTCCATCCAAGACAGCTATGCCATCAGCGAGGTTTCAGGAACTGTGTATGTCGGCGGGCTGACAGGATTCAACGGCACCGGTACGATCAATTGCAGCTATGCTGGCGGCAAGTTCTCCGGCATTGAGAATGTCGGTGGATTGGTAGGAAGGAATGGCGCCGGTACGATCAATTGCAGCTATGCCATTGGTGAGGTTTTGGGAACGGAATATGTCGGTGGGCTGGCAGGCACTAATTTCGGCACTATCCATTGCAGCTATTCGGCCGGTGCGGTCTCTGGCATTCAGAAAGTTGGTGGCTTGGTGGGAGATAATTGGGGCGGCGGTATAGTAACCACCTGTTTCTGGGATATTGAGATGAGCGGACTGACTGATATGTGTGGAATTGAGAGCAGCAGCGCTACTGGCTGTGACAATTCCTATGGAAAAACCACAATCGAGATGCAAACAGCCAGCACGTTTTTAGATGCCGGTTGGGACTTTGTGGATGAAACCGAAAATGGAACCGAGGATATCTGGTGTATCGACGAAGGCCTGGATTATCCGCGACTTTGGTGGGAACTGATCGAAGACGATTCACCAATGTTTGCTGAGGACTAATACCAATTGCGAATAATTAATTCGCTTATTAGTGTCATTTCGTACGAGCCGTAGGCCAGCCGAGAAAATTATTTGAACAGATTTCTCCACTTCGCCCCTTAGGGGCTTCCATTCTCCTGCCAAAGGGATGCGAAGGATGAATTGGTCGAAATGATAAAGGCGCAAATATCAAGCACAATTGGTATTACTATGCTGTACTATTTCCATAAAAAATCGGGGCCTTTGTTTTCAATTAGCACAGGCCCCGCTTTTGTATAATTATAAGCGGCGTACTGGGCTGATACCAAAGTAATCCACCAACGCTTAAAAGACCTCTCCGCGTTAATAGTCCCTTGTGCTGCTCTGCCGGCTGCGTTACTTAGAAAAATCACACCCCGATCATGCAACTTGCCACTTAACTGGTCATGTCGCTGCCCAAATCGTAAACTTAAAAAACTCTATCCACCCTCACCCGACGTTCCGGAGACCTCGAGCAATTCCAACTCAAAATCCAAATCTTTGCCTGCCAATGGATGGTTCGCGTCGATGGTTATGTTGGAATCCGAAACAGCGGTTATCGAAACTACCATCGGCTCACCGTTTGGTCGGTCGACCTTCATACGCTGTCCGACTTGAGGTTGCATTTCTTCCGGCAATTGATCCTTGGGGATGTCCTGGGTCAGCCCTTCCTGACGCGGACCGTAGGCCTTATCAGATGGAACAGTGACCTTTTTCGATTGGCCTGGCTCCATCCCGTGTACCGCCTCGTCTACTCCCGGTATGACTTGACCTGCGCCAAGGGTAAACTCAAGAGGCTCGCCCTTCTTTGAGTCGGCAAATATAGTCCCATCCTCTAATTTACCTGTGTAATGGATTTTCACTCTGTCACCTGATTTTGTCTGTACCATATCAATTCCTTCCTTTCCCTTAATTAACGTTCAAAAGCACACTTTTCTTGCCGAGGTCGGCACCTGTCGCAGATATTCTGCTTCAAATGCCCTTGGCCGAGCCTTCCTCCCATAAACCTAACTTAAGGGACTTTGGCAAATAATGCAACGATCCATCCAAAAAACCGAAAGACTATTCAGGAAATTGCCTCTCACTAAGGTCATGCATACCTTTTGGTGGCCTATTATTACTTGAATCATTGCTCCCCTCTGCGTTCATTGCCAAAGATCAGAGTATCTCTTAGCTTACTAATCCGCATCTCTCATCGCCACAAACCCAGAGGTCTCATAATTAAATCCAGATGTGCTTTGCACTTAGACTGTTACTGTACTCATTGAGCACCAGATTAAAATACTGTGAGAAATGCGGGCCAAATATGTTGCATGATTTCCAAAAGAAAATCGGGGCCGTGCTTGAAAATTTAGCCGTGCCCCCTGCAGTCCAGGGAGGCACGGCTTCTATTAACCAACAACTAATCACTGCGGCCTTCGGTCGCCTATATACCGAGTCGACCACGCAGCTACTTGTGGCTTAGCTACTCTTCAGTTGTAGCATTCGGATCAGGCTCCGTTGGCAACGGCGAATACAACCAAACGTCATCAATATATAACATACCTGTGCCATTCAGCGGAGCAGCCTGATCTCCAACACCAATGCTCAACTTCTGGACCGAAGTCAAATCCACACCGGCATCGCTAAACACGCTAAACGGAATATCCCACCTCTGCCAGCCGCTTAATAGCACTGCATTGGGATTGTCCGGATGTTCGTAGGCCTTAGACGTCCCACTACTATCTTCGATAGCCACATATAACTGCTCAGGTTCATTGCCGGTGCTTTGTGTTACGCCGACATCTGCCAATTGCCAATCTCCGGTTACATTGACCGTCGTCGAGACCTTGGAAAATTCAGCAGCACACGGCAAGCCACTGACGTGGCTGGTCACAACCAAGCCGATGTAGACGGTACCGGCCATCTGGATCTCCACGGACGAGGAAGTGG
>CAYNTC010000304.1:0-3126 GCA_964399795.1 uncultured Pirellulales bacterium
ATAGGGATGTTCGCTTGGAGCATGCGAACTTTTCTTGGTTTATTCCTCCAGTTTCGCATCTTATAATCCCCGTCCTTGGAGCCTGCTCGATGGATGTTTATTGGGCAGGGACTAATTTAGCCCCTGTATTATTTTTAATCTCTATGGTAGCCCTGGGGATAGGATTTTTTAATTTTTTATTCGTCGGTGCAGCTATCTGGCACCGTTATACCTACCAAGGTATTCCTGAAGCAAGGCTGGCTCCGACTCTTATGGTAGGAATAACTCCTACGGCTATTATTGTTATTTTTCTGATAAAATTTATTCAGGCTGTCGAAGCGTCACATGGTGGCCTGTTTGGAATAAATTTTATGTCTCTATTTCCCCTCATTAAGATAATCGCCTCTGTATTATGGGGCTATTCTTTGTGGTGGTTAATGCTGGTCGTAATTTTAATTACCCATTACATTACAACTAAAGCACATCCTTTTGTTTTTGGCTGGTGGGCCTATACATTTCCTTTTGAGGCATTTACTGTCTCTACTGGTCTTTTAGCTAAGTGTGTAGCAACGCAATTTTTGCACGGGGTTTTGATAACTTTAAATATATTGGTGGTGATAGTCTGGATAATTGTTGTATTTGGAACCATTAAATGGCTTGAAAGTGGAGCCTTTTTCAAGCCTCAACATTAAAAAGGAATAAGAAATGAAAGCGCGTTCTATAATTGTATCTTTAGCAATTATCTTTATCCCCTTTATTATAGGCATGACTTTGTTTTTGGTAAAAAGTAGTGCAGTGATTCGTGGGAAAGCACATTTTATCATGGATACAAGAAAGAATAATAAGGGAATAACTTATAAAGGGATAAAGGTAGATTGGACTTTTTGCCCTGATTGGGAATATAAACCTTTGTTTTTCCCTGCTGAGGAATACTTAGTGTTTATGTTTCATTACAAAAATAATAATGATTACGATGTGCAGTTGATGCCTTCTTACACGTTTGCCTCTCCTGCCGATAGATGTTATTCATCAAACGAGGAGATCTCCATGTATATAGAGGACGATTTAGAAAAGAGTCTTAAAGCCGATGATCAGACTCCCATAACTTTTAACATACCACCTAATGCTTCGAAGCATTACATTGTAACGTTTGAAAAACCTGAACGATTGGACAGTTTTTATATAGATGTAGATGTGTTTAGAGATATTACTTTGGTTATACATTACAAAAAAGAAAATGGTATCTGGGAAGATTATGAAAATGAATTGGTTAAAAAGTACAAAGGGAGAGGATAATTATACAAGCAAAAAATGGTGAAAAGGAATTTTTATTAACACAACGAGTAAGAATAAAAGCCCCTTCAGAAATTTATTGAAGGTGTAAAAGGATTGAGACATCCAAGTAACCTTTCTTAGAGGAAGAAATAATACCTGCATGGAAGTAAAAAATGGAGCAGACATTCAGGGCCACAGAAATAAATGTCGGCTTTCATCCAGCCGGTTACAGAATAGATAAAACGGCTTTGCCAATGAATAGGTATACGAAGTGGGACATTTTGCCAGGTAATCACTGGTGCAATCCGCAACCGGTCTGCTTTGATTCCCTGCCCCAAAAAGGCTGGTTTGTAAAAGACAGATTCAACTGGGATGAAATTAATACTACTGAGGAGAAAAGTGTAATATGAAAATAGCAATTGCCAGCGGCAAGGGTGGAACCGGCAAGACAACTATAGCGACAAATCTGGCCTGTTCGATTGCTCGAATGGACAAAGATGTGCAATATGTTGACTGCGACGTTGAAGAGCCAAACGGCCATATATTCCTGAAACCAGATATAGAGAGAACGGAAGATGTAAGTATCGGTGTGCCGGAAGTTGATACCGAATTATGCAACGGCTGCGGCAAATGCAGTCAGCTTTGTCAGTACAGTGCTATAATTTGTTTAAAAGGTAAGGCTCTTGTCTTTGAGCAGTTATGTCATTCCTGTGGCGGATGTATGGCTATTTGTCCACAAGCGGCTATTAAAGAAAAACAACGCAGGATCGGAATTGCTGAATTCGGCAGAGCCGACGGAGTTTGTTATGCGGCCGGCAAGCTTGATATTGGTGCCATTCAGAGCCCTGCCTTGATAAAACATGTCAAAAAAGAGACGATTGACGACGGTACGGTAATAATCGACGTTCCGCCAGGTACCTCATGTCCTGTGATCGAGGCAGTGAAGGGTGCTGATTTTGTTATACTTGTCACCGAGCCTACGCCGTTTGGTTTAAATGACCTCCAGCTCGCAGTGGAAATGGTAAGAGAGCTTGAGATTTCCTTTGCTGTTGCAATCAACCGTTGCGACATAGGTGATGACCGAGTTGTACGCTATTGTCAGCAACAGGATATAGAAATTCTCCTTGAGATACCGAACGATCGACTGGTGGCAGAAACTTACTCACAGGGGATTAAAATAATTGATGCACTACCCGCCTATGAGGAAAAGTTTTTACAGCTATACCAGAAAATTGATGCGAGGATCGCGGTCAAATGAAAGAAGATTTTGAATTCATGGAGAGAATAACCCGTGACATAAAGGCCCGCAAGGCAGCTTGTGAGATCCTCGGAGTCTCCGAAAATGCTGACAAGAATGATCTGAAAAAAGCCTACAGAAAGGCATCAATGAAATGCCATCCTGATCGTAATCAAGATGATGCCGATGCGGCTAAAAAATTTGTGCTTGTCAAATGTGCATACGAGCTATTAGCAAAAGACAAACCATGCCTGCAATTGTTGGAGGAAGTCAACACCTGGGAAGGTGTACCAGATGACAGTAAATACAACCTCGAAAATCAGTGGGGACATTTTCTATGGTGGCGTGAAAAATTTTTTGGTTCGGAAAAGCAGAAAGGATCAGATAGCGAACGTTCTTCTTGTATTTAACAGTACTGCTTTCTTAATTTAGCTCAGGAATCCAAGATGACAGAGTTAACACAATGGATTAAAGAATCTGATAAGGTTATTTCGTTTTAGGTATTGACGATGAGTTTTGTAAAGCCGAGTGGTAACTTTTATGACAAAATTAAACCACGTTTGCATCAACGTGTCGGCCAAGAGTTGCGTTTAGCTTATCGTGTGCTTGATTTGGGTTGTGGCGCGTGTGAACTT
>CAYNTC010000305.1:0-3094 GCA_964399795.1 uncultured Pirellulales bacterium
CTTTGGGATTTGATTGCAAGATAGGTATCTGGTTTAATTAAGTGTAAAGATTATGCCTGCGAATTTAACGCCAGAATATTTTAAGGCAGAGCAATGGTTTCGCACCGCGACTACCAATGAGGAGAAGATCCTTGCGCTCGAGCGGATGCTGGCAGTGATGCCCAAGCACAAGGGCACCGACCACCTAAAGGCGGACCTACGCAGGAAGCTAAGCAAGCTCAAAGAGGCAGCGACGCAGAAGAAACGAAGCAGCCAGGTAGATATCTTCCATGTGCCTCGAACAGGAGCGGGACGGGTAGCTCTGCTCGGCTTGCCGAACTGCGGTAAAAGCTCGATTGTAGGGATGCTCACCAACGCCAAGGTGAATATTGCGGATTTTCCGTATGCGACGGCAGCACCGGTACCAGGTATGATGAGGTTCGAGGATATTCAAATCCAGCTTATTGATATGCCGCCTATAACAGTCGATTTCGTTACGCCGGGGCAGGTAGGAACATACCGAAACTGCGACTTGATCGCATTGGTAATCGATCTTTCGGAAGACGTAATTGAGCAGATGAATGTTCTGTTGGATTTTCTGGACTCAAGAAGTCTTTTGCTTGACGTAGATACACCAGCGGTAGACAGCCATGGTAATATATTAGCCAAAAGGGCGTTTTGTATCTGTACGAAATCAGATGTTGACCAGGGCGGTGCTTTTGAGAGGGTGAAAGGACAATGTAGAAGGTCGTTTGAATTTACTCGTCTGTCGACTGAGACTGGAGAGGGTATGGAGGAGTTGCCGAGGCTGATTTTTAAAAATTTAGATATAATCAGGATTTATGCTAAGCCGCCTGGCGAACCTGCGGATATGAGCGACCCTTTTACACTGCCGGCCAACTCGACGGTGACGGACTTGGCTTTTGCCATTCATCGGCAGTTAGCTGAGAAGTTGCAGTCAGCCCGCATTTGGGGTACCAGTGTCTATGATGGCCAGAATGTCCAGCTTACCCATGTCCTGCATGATAAAGATATTGTTGAACTGCATTTTGGATAGACGATATGGTGAACGAACGAATATAGATGCTTATGACAGCGCATTAGAAGCGAGCGTGTCTTTATAAACTTCGCTGATTTTTCAAGGTGTGCTGCAAACCGGACTTGGCAAGAGTAATCTCAGTTAGGAATCAGGTGGTGGAAAGTGCCTGGTTCGGCTGGAAACGCATTTTGGCCTCTCCGATCAGATAAAAGCTTCCGGTGATGCAAATCAGGTCTTCTTTTCCAACAGCGCTTCTTGCAATCTGCAATGCCTCCCCAAGGCTTACAGCTGTCTGGCACATTTTGCCGCATATCTCGGTGTACTTGTCAGCTAAATCCTGAGGAGAGATTGCTTTAGCTGAATTGCTGCGCGTGAAAATCGCTTTGTCAGCGCCGTACTGTAATTCACGCAGCATCCCATCGATATCTTTATCACTATTGCAGCCGAAGATCACTACCATTGAATCGTAGGGAATATTCTGACCTATTGCGTGTATCAAGGCCCGAATGCTTGCAGCGTTGTGAGCCCCATCAATGATGATTCGCGGATCATCGCAAATTATCTCCATCCGCCCAGCCAATGACACAGTACGAAGTCCCTCAGTGGCTTTGCCATTGTCTATTTCATAGCCGCTCGCCTTGAGCTTATCCAGCATTGCCAGAGCCAAACCACAGTTGATTGCTTGATGTCTGCCATGCAAAGGTACTCGCAAATGTTCAAATTTGCTCGTCGGTGTCGTCAGGCAAATTCTCGTATGCGGCCCATGTTCTCGTGACGTTTCGAAACGATATGAGAAATCAATGTCACTGCCGGTTATACTCAAAGAAGCTTTTGCTGCAAGGGCTTCTAATTTAAGAACTTGCATAGCTGCTGGTTCCTGCTCGACGGTAATTGCTGGCACACCACGCTTGAAAATTCCGGCTTTCTCACGGGCAATACTGTCGATAGTCGTGCCGAGCTGATGCTGATGATCGATGCTTAGACTCGTGATTCCTACAACCTCGGGCTGAATTACGTTAGTGCTGTCCAACCTACCGCCCAAACCGGTCTCAATAATCCCAATATCAACCTGTCGATCCATAAAGTACATGAACGCAAGAGCCGTCATCAGTTCAAAAAACGTCGGAGGATCCTTCTTAGATAATTTCTCAACTGGGGCGTAGAGGCGGTTCATTAGCTGCAGCATTTCTGGCTCAGTAATCATTTTCGAGTCGACTTCTATTCGTTCATGCAAGTGTACCACGTGTGGAGACGTGTACAATCCCACTCTGTAACCATTCGATTCGAGCATCCTGGCCAGCATCGTCGCAGTGGAGCCTTTCCCTTTCGTGCCGCCTATATGGACTGTACGGATCTTCTTGTGAGGATTGCCCAGGAGAGTCAGCAGCTTTTTCATCCTGTCCAAGTTGAAAGTAGTGACGTTGTACCGCAGATGCTCTTGTTTTTCGTAGTCCGTCCTGTCGTACAGATAGCGCATAGCCTCCCGGTAGGTCCCGAAGGCCTTTTTGGTTCTGACACTTGCAAGCTTAGATGATCTTCTGCTTGTGCGTTTCTTTCCGGTTATTTTCTTCGATTTTGCCATGTGATCTTTACATTATATGCTATCATTTCCAAGCGTTAGAGTCAATCAAACAAATCAATACATGTCAGATGCAGTAGGCCTCTAAATACAGCAGAATAATCATAAGGCTTTATTGAAAGAGATGTTATAGAGAGAAACAATGTGGTAAATATCGTTTAGTGCCATGAATAAACATAAATTAAATTGAACACAGAATAAGTATCGTTTATAAGGTGTGTCCATGGCGTCTCAGTAATTCAGCTATATAATACTGTTATTGGGCTGTTTTTGTTCAGCTTTTCGATATTGCTCTTAGCTTTTATTCAGATGAATTTAGGAATCTTACTTATTATTTCGTAAAACTGCCTTTTCTATGGGGAGAATCTCGATTCAATTAATAGCTGTGCTACTTTAATTTTGAAGAAAAAATAATGCTGCTATACTCGAAAATAATCCTTATAAACTCAAACTGACCGATTTACTAACATTATTATTGATAAGTCTTTTATACGCCT
>CAYNTC010000306.1:0-3089 GCA_964399795.1 uncultured Pirellulales bacterium
CAAAACACATGAAGAAATACAGGTGTCTGGTTTGTGGATATATTTATGACCCGGCTGTGGGAGATCCGGAAAATGGCGTCGACTCCGGCACGGCTTTTGAGGACTTGCCTGACGACTGGGTCTGTCCGGAATGTGGCGCCAGCAAGGATCAGTTTGAGCCGGTTCAAGAGTGAATGCTATCTATGCGAAGATGATAGGTTTTCCCAGGTAACTTTAGAGGTCTAACCGAGCTTGTATAGTAGTTGTAGATTTGTGCTGGGCAGAATTTGTTTAGTGATTAAGTTGCGTTTTCTGATGTTAGCTAAAAGATATGGCCGATACGAAGGAAATCACGCCATCCATAGCTGCTGAGGATATTATTTGCGTGGACACAACTGCGCCGCCGTGTATTGTTGTGGTATTCGGTGCATCCGGTGATCTTGCGCACAGAAAATTGTTTCCGAGTTTGGCGCAAATTTACCGGCGAGGCCTGTTGAGTAAAAACTTTCACCTACTGGGTTGTGGGCGAAAGGAATTCTCTAACGAGCAGTTCCGTCAATCAGTGCGGGGAGCAATCGCACATAAGCCTTCTAATGAGTCAGTTAATTCAATAGATGAATTTATAGCAAGCTGCCACTATTTGTGTGGTGATTACTCGGATCCGGGCCTTTATAAGAATTTGAAATTCAAGCTCGCAGAGCTAAAACGTAAAGCTAAGATTGATGGCCCGTTGATTTTCTACCTTGCCGTTCCTCCTTTCCTTTATGCTACTGTGGCCGAGCAACTCAGTTCAGCCGGATTAGCATGTCCAAATGAACTGTATGCTCAGCAGGTCAGGCTCGTTGTTGAAAAGCCTTTCGGCAGAGATCTGCAAAGTGCACTTGATCTAAATAACGCGATTCGACACTGCTTTGAAGAATCTCAGATTTATCGCATAGACCATTATCTTGGCAAAGAAACTGTTCAGAACATTTTAATGTTTCGTTTTGCCAATACAATTTTTGAGCCTGTGTGGAATCGCAATTATATTGACAGTGTGCAGGTGACGATAGCGGAGACTCTCGGAGTTGAGCACCGGGCAAGTTATTACGATAAGACCGGGGCTTTGCGGGATATATTTCAGAATCACATGTTGCAAATGCTCACCTTAGTAGCTATGGAGCCGCCGATATCATTTGATGCCGATCCAGTACGTGATGAGAAGGTTAAGCTTTTACGTTCAATCCGTCCATTTAAGCTGGAAGAACTGGATAGTTTTATTGTGCGTGGTCAATATGGCAGCGGCGTTGTAGATGGGCAGGAGGTTATCGCCTATCGTGAGGAGCCGGGAGTAGAGCCGCAATCCAGGACGGAAACCTTTGTGGCGGCAAAGTTGTTTATCGACAATTGGCGATGGAAAGGTGTGCCATTTTATTTGCGGACTGGCAAGAGACTCGCCGGAAAAGATACGGAAATCGCCATTACCTTCAAGCAGGTGCCGCACTCAATGTTTGCATCGGTAGGGCTCAATGAGATACAGCCCAATTCTCTTGTACTTCAGATACAGCCGGAAGAGGGGATTTCGTTAGCCTTTCAGGCGAAAAGGCCGGGCTCAAAGATTTGTATGGGCACGCTCAATATGAATTTTAGCTACCAGGGTGTTTTCGGAATCCAGATGCCCGAGGCATATCAAAGACTGCTGCTGGATTGTATACTCGGTGACCAGACACTCTTTACCAGATATGATACGGTAGAAGTATCGTGGAAATTACTGATGCCAGTTCTTAAGACCTGGGAGAAGGAGGATTCTGAGCCATACAAGTATTCTGCTGGCTGCCACAGCTTTGCCCAAGCTGACACACTAATAGAGTCCGATGGGCGGAAGTGGCGAAAACTTGCTGAAATCTGACATTCATTTAACCATTTCTTGATAGCACGATTCCAGCGGAATAAAACACATGGGCAGAAAAGCACGACAGTGCGCAGGGCAGAGTTTACCGGTTATCTCTGACAGCTTGCAGAACTGCATTTATATTATCTGTGGTAACATTCTGGGGCACACCACCGCCACAGGAGAATATGATCCGGCTTTTATCTTTGAGTGATTCGAGCGTCGACTTAACGCATTCGGATATTTCATCGGGGCTACCGGCAGCAAGAACATCACGTGGCGGGATATTGCCGAGCAATGTAACATTATTATTAGTGAGGTCTTTCATTTGCGATAGCGAATGGTCCGAACTAAAATTGAAAAGATTAACTTCCATTTCAGATAGTGAGGGGGCGCAAACCAAACCACTTGCATCATTGTGGAAGAACTTAACCGCTGCGTTAAAGCTTTGGTAGATACGCTTTAGATGTGGCAGTGCCGTCTTTCTAAAATCATCAGGTCCTAAAAAACCAACAATATCATCGAGAATGAAAATGCCATCAATAGAGGTGAACGTTTGCTTTTGGAGTCCAAGCCAATCAATAATGAAATCTGTTATCGTTGATAATAAACAGTCTGTTTCGTCCGGGTTCGTAATGATAGCTGTAAGAAATTCTGTGGTGCCCATGAGAAAGGTGGCGATATTCAAAGGCCCACGAGAGACAGCAAATCTGATCTTATGGCCGGTTTGCTCGATTTGTTTTTGATGGCTTTTGAGTCGATTGATAACAAACGGCAGCAGACCGTCGCTTTGAGGATCTGGCTTTTTAAGCTCGTGTACATTTTTAATGTCGGAGATAATTTTTTCTGCGAAGGGTAAATCGTTTTCTGACCATCGACACTTAGTGCCAAAAGCCGAAGGCTCCGTACACATTCCGAATTCCGCCCAGAAGCCTGGTAGAAATATAATGTCCGTAAAAGTATTAACAGCGGAGAGGTTAGCATCAAACCACTTCTGGTCGCTGCAATAATAATCCATTGTGGATATTCCTGCCCAGCCGGGCAGCCAAGGACTATCGATAACAAATCCGACCGGCAGAGGTTCGAATAACTCGCCATTGATCACGTCTATTAACTTTTGCCATTGTTCATCGGTCATTGTTTTGATACTCCTGTGGGATGCTAATATGTGCGTTATTTTTTTTGTTAGAAGGTCTTGATCGGAATTTCCTCGCCGGCCTTCTCAGCGGAGACATACGCA